>NZ_MUBA01000188.1 GCF_002154575.1 Streptomyces bobili | reverse complement strand
ACGGCTGGGAAGCGAACCACGCCGTTCTGGCGCACCTGGCGGAGCACCGGGTGGCCTGGACGCCGTGAGGTGCGACGAACTCCGGTCGGTCCAGGTGGCTTGGATGTGCTCATGGCTGGGGAACATCGCCGGGGGCGCATCGCTTGAGAAGGCCGGGGGCCCGGCCCCCTTGCGTCGTCGGGGGACAATGGAGGGTGGTCCGCTTGCCGGTGGAGCCATCACGTCCGTACGAGGAGGAGAAGACATGGCGGAGCACACGCCGGGTCGGAACGAACCGCGGCTACGCCCCGCGCCCCTGCTCTTCGAGCCCGCCGAGGCGGCCGGTGATCCGGAGCACTTCTTCGACCTGGAGTCGATAGACGACCCCGGGGCGCTGCTGACGCGCGCCACGGAGCTGACGCAGGCCTTCCGGGCGGCGGCGGACCGGGCGATGGAGTTTCAGGCCATGGCGGCGGCTCAGCTCGCCGATCCGCGCCGGTTCGACCGGCTGACGGCGGCGGACATCGCGGACCGGGCCGAGTGGACCGAGGCCTACGCGAAGAAGATGGTCGAGTTCGGGCGAGACCTGATGCGCGGCGACGCCGAGGGACTCGGGCACGCCGACCCCGTGTGACCCGGCCGCGAGACCACGTCGATCACTTTGCGTCAGGCTTTCGGCATATGCCAGGTGGGCAAGATAGTGCCTCCGGTCGCCTCGTGTCCCCATTTTCCGCAACACAGTGGAATCGGACACTCACGGCCTGTAGATCTTGGCGGTATGAGCAGCACATGGGACGCCCCCGACACCGACCACCGCGACACCGCCGGAGTCACCGCGGACGGCGCCGCCTGGCTGGCGTCCGCCGGCACGTATCCCCGCA
>NZ_MUBA01000187.1 GCF_002154575.1 Streptomyces bobili | reverse complement strand
CGCGGAGCCTGCCAGCACTGTACGGTCAGCCGGGCCTGGCCGCAGGCTCCGCGGCCCGGATCGGGCCTCGACGGACGTAAGGACCTCCCCCGCTCGGCACGGTGCCGGCCGCCCTCACCCTCGTACCGTCGGCGTGGGCGTGGCACCGGTCAGCGGAGGGAGGAAGAGGGCGCCATGTTCTGGTCGGCGGCCCAGGAGGCGAGGATGCGCAGCCGCTCGTGGGTGGGCGAACCGGGGGCGGCGGTCCAGACGGTGAGGTGCTGGTCGGGATCGGTGTTGGCGGTGAGCGTGTCCCAGTCCAGGACGAGTTCGCCGACGACCGGATGGTTGAGGGTCTTCGTGCCGATGGTGCGGGCGGCGACGCGATGGTCGCCCCACCACTGCGCGAACTGCTTGTCCCGCGTGGACAGTTCACCGACCAGTGCGATCAGACGCGGGTCTTCGGGATAGGTCGCCGCCTCCATCCGTACCTGCGCCACCGCGGTTTGCGCCGAGCCCTCCCAGTCGGCGTACAGGGTGCGCATCGCGGGATCGACGAAGATGAGCCGCGGGTAGTTGCGGTGCTTCTCCGGGATACGGGAGAAATCAGTGACCAGGGCAGCCGCCAGCGCGTTCCACGCCAGGATGTCACCGCGCCGCCCCTGCACGATGGCCGGAGTGGCGGTCAGGTCGTCCAGGACGCGTTGCAGCTGGGGCTGGACCTTCTGCCTGCCGTGGCGCCGGGTACGGGTGGTGGTCTTGCCCGCGAGCTGGAAGAGATAGCCGCGCTCGTCGTCGTCCAGGCGCAGGACACGGGCGATGGTGTCCAGCACGGGAGCGGACGCCTGCATACGGCCCTGCTCGAGACGCGTGTAGTAGTCCGTGCTGATCGAGGCCAGCTGGGCGACCTCCTCACGGCGCAGCCCGGCCACCCGGCGCGGCCCGCCCGTCTCGGGCAGCCCGACCGTGCGCGGGCTCAGTTCCGAACGGCGCTTCTTGAGGAATTCGCCCAGCTCATCGAGAGGAACGTTGCTGGTCATGCTTCCCATCCTGACGAGGCCGGCAGGTTCTGGTCGGCGGCCCAGGAGGCGAGGATGCGCAGCCTGTCGTGCGCGGGGGATCCCGGGGCGGCGGTCCAGACCGTCATGTACTGGTCGGTGTCGGTGCTGGCGGTGAGGGTGTCGCAGTCGAGGGTGACCTCGCCGACGACCGGATGGATCAGGGTCTTGGTGCCCACGGTGCGGGCGGCGACGCGGTGGTCGCCCCACCACTGGGCGAACTGCTGGTCACGCATGGACAGTTCACCGACCAGTGCGATCAGACGAGGGTCCTCGGGATACTTCGCCGCTTCCATCCGCAGCTGTGCCACGGTGACCTGCGCGGCCGTTTCCCAGTCGGCGTAGAGGCGACGTACCGCTGGGTCGGTGAACAGGAGCCGTGGGTAGTTGCGGTGCTTCTCCGGGATGCCGGAGAAGTCGGTGACCAGCGCCGCCGCCAGCGCGTTCCACGCCAGGATGTCACCGCGCCGTCCCTGGACCATGGCCGGGACGGAGGTGAGGTCCTCCAGGACCCGCTGCAACTGCGGCTGGACCTTCTGCGCGCCGCGGCGCCGCGTGCGGACGGTGGTCCTGCCCGCGAGCTGGAACAGATAGCCGCGCTCGTCGTCGTCCAGGCGCAGGACACGGGCGATGGTGTCCAGCACGGGAGCGGACGCCTGCATACGGCCCTGCTCCAGACGCGTGTAGTAGTCCGTGCTGATCGAGGCCAGCTGGGCGACCTCCTCACGGCGCAGCCCGGCCACCCGGCGCGGCCGGGTGGCCGTCGGAAGTCCGACCGTGCGCGGGCTCAGCTTCGCGCGGCGCTTCTTGAGGAATTCTCCCAGTTCGTTCAAGGTGACATTGCTGGTCATGCTCCCCAGCATTACATCGATCGCACCCGGAGAAGGGGGGAGGATTTCCTCCCTGGATGTTCCGCTCCCAGGATGGATTCCTCCGCTTTTCGTGCCCACTCTTACGGGTGACGATCGATCGTGAGCAGCCGTTCCTGTCCCTGGCTGCGGTTCACGAACCTCGTACCGAAGGAAGCACCATCATGCGCGGAGCAGTCATTCACGCCCCCGGCGACGTGCGCTTCGAGACCCTGGCCGACCCGAAGATCAGCCGGCCGACCGACGCCGTCATCCGTACGGTCGCCACGTGTGTGTGCGGCTCGGACCTGTGGCCCTACCGCGGCGCTGAACCGGTGGACGAACCCCATCCGATGGGGCACGAGTACGTCGGCATCGTCGAGGAGGTGGGCAGCGAGGTCACCGACGTCAAGCCGGGCCAGTTCGTGGTCGGCTCCTTCGCCACCTCGGACAACACGTGCGCGAACTGTCTGAACGGCTGGCAGTCCTCCTGCCTGCACCGCGAGTTCATGAGCACCTGCCAGGCCGACTACATCCGCATCCCCAACGCTCACGGCACCCTGGTAGCCACCGACGAGCACCCGTCCGGCGATCTGGTGCCGAGCCTGCTCGCGGTCTCCGATGTGATGGGCACCGGCTGGTACGCGGCCCTCGCGGCCGAGGTGAGGCCCGGCTCCACTGCCGTCGTCGTCGGTGACGGCGCGGTCGGCCTGTGCGGGGTCATCGCCGCGAAGGAACTCGGCGCGGAGCGGATCATCGCTATGAGCCGCCACGCGTCCCGGCAGAAGCTGGCCCTGGAGTTCGGCGCCACCGACATCATCAGCGAACGCGGCGACGAAGGCATCGCCCGCGTCAAGGACCTCACCGGCGGCACCGGCGCCGACTCGGTCCTCGAGTGTGTCGGCACCCCCGAGTCCATGCGGCAGGCCCTGCACTCCGCCCGCCCCGGCGGCAACGTCGGCTTCGTCGGCGTCCCGCACGAGGTCTCGGTCGAGGGCCAGGAGCTGTTCTTCTCCCAGGTCGGCCTGCGCGGCGGCCCCGCCCCCGTGCGCCGCTACCTGCCCGACCTGATCGACCGGGTCCTGTCCGGCCGTATCAACCCGGGCAAGGTCTTCGACCTCACCCTGCCCCTGGACCAGGTCGCCGAGGGCTACCGGGCGATGGACGAGCGTCGCGCCGTCAAAGCCCTCCTGAAGCCCTGACCCGTAGACCGTCCCGTCACCCGGCCTAGCGTGCGAAACCGCCCGGCCCCGGCACGCCCCCCTCCCC
>NZ_MUBA01000186.1 GCF_002154575.1 Streptomyces bobili | reverse complement strand
AACGGGGCGGGCAAGTCCACCCTGTTGGGCGCGCTGGCCGCCGACCTGCCGGCCACCGAGGGCGTCGTACGGATCCACGGCCGGCCGGTCGGGGAGTGGACGGCGCCCGAACTGGCCCTGCGCCGGGCGGTGCTGCCGCAGGCCGCCGCGCTGTCCTTCCCGTTCACCGTGGCGGACGTGGTGCGGATGGGCCGGGCGCCGCACGCCTCCTCCCCCGCCGAGGACGACCTGGCGGTGGCCGGGGCGATGGCCGCGACCGAGGTGACCGCGTTCGCCGCCCGCCCGTTCTCCGCGCTGAGCGGCGGCGAGCGGGCCCGGGTGGCGCTCGCCCGCGTCCTCGCCCAGGGCACCCCGCTGCTGCTGCTGGACGAGCCGACGGCCGCCCTGGACCTCAGACACCAGGAGTTGGTGCTGCGGCTGTGCCGGGAGCGGGCGGCGGCGGGCGACGCGGTGGTGGTCGTCCTGCACGACCTGGGGCTCGCGGCGGCCTACGCGCACCGGGTCGCGATCCTGCGGGCCGGCCGGGTGGCGGCGGACGGTCCGCCCGCCGAGGTGTTCACCGAGGGGCTGCTGTCGGAGGTCTACGACCAGCCGGTCGAGGTGCTCCCCCATCCCCGGACGGGCGCGGTCCTGGTGACCCCGCGCCGCGGCCTTTGAACTTCCTTTGGTCTCCCTATGGATGGACTTGACCGGACCATGGGGTCCGGTTTGAGCCACCGTGATCGGGTCGTGCCCTTACAGCGTCCATGAGAGGTGAATCACGGTCCGGGAGGGTATTGCGCAGGTAAGCCTTGGATAAGTTAGGCGAGCCTCACTGAGACCTGTGAACCCTGTCACGTACCTTTTCAGCCACGCTGGGAGCCCTCATGCGCGCCGCCAGACTCTCCGTCGCCACCGCCGCCGCTGCCGTCGCGGCCCTGACCGCCGTCACGGGCTGCACCGAGAAGAGCGACGCCGGGGCCGGCGACCGGGTGATCGGCGTGACCGCGACCGACGACAAGTGCGAGACGACCACCAAGGAGATCGCGGCCGGGCACGTCGAACTCGCCATCGAGAACAAGGGTTCCAAGGTCACCGAGGTCTACCTGCTCTTCCCCGACGACCGGGTGGTGACCGAACGGGAGAACATAGGCCCCGGCACCAAGCAGCGGGTCACCGCCGAGGTGAAGGCCGGCAGTTACCTGATCGCCTGCAAGCCGGGCATGAAGGGCGACGGCATCCGCCAGGACCTCAAGGTCACCGGCGGCAGCGCCGCCGCCGCGCGCGACCCGCGCCTCGACAAAGCCGTGGCCGCCTACCGGGCCTACTCCCAGGCGCAGGCCGACGAGACCCTGCCCAAGGTCGAGGCCTTCGTGAAGGCCGTCGAGGCCGGCGATCTGGAGGCCGCCAAGAAGGCGTACGCACCCTCGCGCATCGGCTGGGAGCGCACGGAGCCGGTCGCCGAGTCCTTCGGCGACATCGACCCGAAGGTCGACGTCCGCGAGGACGGCCTGGAGGACGGGCAGAAGTTCACCGGCTGGCACCGCCTGGAGAAGGCCCTCTGGCAGGACAAGAAGATCACCGCCGAGGAGAAGACCCTCGCCGGCCAGCTCGTCACCGACCTGACCGACTGGCAGAAGCGGGTCGGCAAGGCCGAGATCAGCCCGACCTCGATGGCCAACGGCGCCAAGGAACTCCTCGACGAGGTCGCCACCGGCAAGGTCACCGGCGAGGAGGAGCGCTACTCGCACACCGACCTGGTCGACTTCAAGGCCAACGTCGAGGGCGCCGAGAAGGCCTTCGACCTGCTGGAGCCGGTCGCCAAGGAGAACGACCCGGCACTGGTCACCGAGCTGGACAAGCAGTTCACCGCGCTGAACACGCTGCTCGACAAGTACCGCCCGAACACGTCGTCCTACGAGTTCACCTCCTACGACAAGGTGGGCGCCGCTGGCCGCAAGGAGCTGTCGGACGCGGTGAACGCGCTCGCGGAGCCGCTCTCCAAGCTCGCCGCCGCCGTAGCCAAGTAGCCCAGTAGCCCAGTAGCCCAGTGAGCGGGAAGGCTTCACCGACATGACGGACACGGACAGCACCCCGCCCGCGCCCAGCCGGCGTGCGCTGATCGGCTGGGGCGGTGCGGGCCTCGCGCTCGGCGCCGCCGCGGCCGGCGGCGCTGCCGCGATGACGCGGACCGGGAACGACGTCGACCCGGCCGGCGCCGCGGCGGGCGGCGCGATCGCCTTCCACGGCGCCCGGCAGGCGGGCATCGCCACGCCTGTCCAGGACCGGCTGCACTTCGCCGCGTTCGACGTGACGACCACCGACCGGGCCGAGCTCGTCGAGCTGTTGAAGGACTGGACGCGGGCCGCCCGGCAGCTGACGGCGGGCAAGGCGGTGGGCGAGGGTGCCTACGGCGGGCTCGCCGAGGCGCCGCCGGACGACACCGGCGAGGCGCTGGGCCTCAAGCCGTCCCGGCTGACGCTGACGATCGGCTTCGGGCCGTCCCTGTTCGGCAGGTTCGGGCTCGCCGGGCAGCGGCCCGAGGCGCTGGTGGACCTGCCCAAGTTCGCCGGGGACAACCTGGACGCGAACCGCAGCGGCGGCGACCTGTGCGTGCAGGCCTGCGCGGACGACCCGCAGGTCGCGGTGCACGCGATCCGCAACCTGGCCCGGATCGGCATGGGCAAGGCCGTCATCCGCTGGTCGCAGCTCGGCTTCGGCAAGACGTCCTCCACCACGCCCGACGCGCAGACCCCGCGCAACCTGATGGGCTTCAAGGACGGCACCCGCAACATCGCGGGCACCGAGACGGACCGGCTGGAGAAGTTCGTCTGGGTCGGCGAGAAGGACGGCCCCGCCTGGATGACCGGCGGCTCCTATCTCGTGGCCCGCCGCATCCGCATGCACATCGAGACCTGGGACCGCACCTCGCTCCAGGAGCAGGAGGACATCTTCGGCCGCGACAAGGGCGAGGGCGCCCCGGTCGGCAAGGCCAAGGAGCGCGACGAGCCGTTCCTGAAGGCCATGAAGCCGGACGCGCACGTACGGCTCGCGCACCCCGACTCCAACCACGGGGCGACGCTCCTGCGCCGCGGCTACTCCTTCACCGACGGCACCGACGGTCTGGGCCGGCTGGACGCGGGCCTGTTCTTCCTCGCCTACCAGCGCGACGTGCGCGAGGGGTTCATCCCCGTGCAGCGCAACCTCGCGACCGACGCGCTCAACGAGTACATCCAGCACGTGGGTTCGGCCGTCTTCGCGATCCCGCCCGGCGTCCGGGACGCGGACGACTGGTGGGGCCGCACACTGTTCGCCAAGGAGGCCTAGCCCGTGTTCTCCAACTACCTCATCGGACTGCGCGAGGGCCTGGAGGCCTCACTCGTCGTCTGCATCCTCATCGCCTACCTGGTCAAGACCGGCCGCCGCGACGCCCTGAAGCCGGTCTGGACGGGCATAGCCGTCGCGGTGCTGCTGTCGCTGGGCTTCGGCTCCGCCCTCGAATTCGGCTCCCAGGACCTGACGTTCGAGGCGAAGGAGGCCCTCGGCGGCTCCCTGTCGATCCTGGCCGTCATCCTCGTGACGTGGATGGTGTTCTGGATGCGGCGCACCGCCCGGCACCTGAGGTCCGAGCTGCACGGCAAGCTCGACGCCGCCCTCGCCATGGGCACCGGCGCGCTGGTCGCCACCGCGTTCCTCGCCGTGGGCCGGGAGGGCCTGGAGACGGCCCTGTTCGTGTGGGCGTCGGTGCACGCGGCCGGTGACGGCACCCCGCGCCCGCTGATCGGCGTGGCCCTCGGTCTGGCCACGGCGGTCCTCCTGGGCTGGCTGTTCTACCGGGGCGCCCTGCGCATCAACCTGGCGAAGTTCTTCACCTGGACGGGCGGCATGCTGGTCGTCGTCGCGGCGGGCGTGCTGGCGTACGGCGTCCACGACCTCCAGGAGGCCGACTGGGTGCCGGGTCTGACGGAGAAGGCCTTCGACGTCACCGGCACGATCCCGCCCGACAGTTGGTACGGCACGCTCCTGAAGGGCGTGTTCAACTTCCAGCCCGATCCGACCGTCGTCCAGGTCACGGTGTGGCTGCTCTACCTGGTGCCGACCCTCGCGCTGTTCCTCGTCCCGGTAGGGTTCGCCTCCGGAAAGGGGAGGGTGAACGCACCTGATGACCAGGGAACGCAGCCTGACGACCGGCCGTCCGCGGCGCCGCGGACGTGACCGTGACGCACTGATCGCCGTCTCGCTCACCGCCGTCACGCTGACGGCGAGCGGATGTGTCGTGGTCCACGGGGAGCGCGAGGTGCTCCCCTCGGCCACGAAGGCCGAAGCCGCCAAGGCGGTCGAGCAGTTCACGGCCGCCTACAACAAGGCGGACGCGGCGTACGACCCCTCTCTCGACGCCGAGTACACCACCGGGGCGCTCGGCGCGATCGACGCGGCACGGCTGAAGGCGGGGCACGTCAACTACCCCGACGGCAACCCGCAGCACACGCCGCTGACGCTGACCGACGTCAACTACACCATCCCCGAGAAGCCGGGCTGGCCCCGCTGGTTCGTCGCCGACGCGCAGGCCAACAAGGGCGGCGACGCGCGCTGGGTACTGGTGTTCACCCGCGGCGGCCTGGCCGAGCGGTGGCAGGCGGCGTACCTCACACTGGTGGCGCCGGGCGCGCTGCCCGAGTTCCCCAAGGACAAGGACGGCTGGGCCGAGGCCGTACCGGTCGACACCGCCCAACTGACGCGCTCGCCCGCCGGCTTGAGCGCCGACTACACGACGTACCTCAAGGACGGCGGGGGCACGTTCGCCGACGGTGCGTACACCAGTGAGCTGCGCGCCACGCGGGCGAAGAACGCCAGCAAGCCGGGACTGGCCACGCAGTACATCGACGAGCCGCTGAGCAACGGCGACTTCGCGCCTCTGGCGCTGCGCACGGCGGACGGCGGGGCGGTGGTGTTCTTCGCCACGCACCACTACGTGAAGCAGACGGCGGCCGCGGGGGCGGCGGTGCCGGCGCCCAACCGGAACGTCCGGGCGTTGACCACCGGGGAGATCAAGCAGTCGCTGACGATGGAGTTCGTCGCCAACGAGATGGCCGTGGTGCCGGCCGCCTCCGGCGCGGGCAAGGTGTCGATGACGAGCCGGCTGGAAGGGCTCACGGCGGCGAAGGGCGAGTAGGGCTCGCCCAGGGTGAGCAGGGCTCGCGAGGGACGAGTGCGGCCGCCGCCCCCGCTCAGTGGCGGGTGGGCCAGGTCGCCTGGTCCTCGCCCGCGTACTTGGCGCAGGCGTCGGTCAGGGACTCCAGGAGGGTGAGGGGGTCCGGCAGGGGGTGTTCGGGGCCTCGGAACCAGTGCACGGCCTGGCCGTCGTCACCGGGGAGGCGGGCCGGGGGGACCAGGACGTAGGAGCCCCGGCAGTGCCAGCGCAGGCCCGGGTGCTCGTCCATCGTCTCGGGGTGACAGTCCAGCTGGCAGGGCCACCACTCGTCCTCGTCCTCGGGGGTGCCCCGCGTGAGGGTGAAGAACAGCATGCGGCCGTCGTCGCTCTCGGCGACCGGGCCGACCTCGACACCGGCGGCGAGCAGTCGCTCCAGGGCCTCGCGGCCGGCGTCCAGGGGGACGTCGAGGACGTCGTGGGTCGTGCCGGTCGCGGTGATGAAGTTGGCCTGCGGCTGGTGCCGGGCCCAGCGCTCGATCTGGGCGCGGTCGGTGGTGGACTGCGTGTGCCAGGCGAAGGAGAGCGGGTGCCGGCCGGGCGTCGGACAGCCGACGCGGTCGCAGGAGCAGCGGTATCCCGAGACCGGGTGGGCGGCGGGCGCGAGCGGCAGCCCGGCCGCGGCGGCGGCGAGGAGCAGGTCTTCACGGCCGCCGTCGTCGGCGGCTTCCTTGGGGCGGCGGCCCCGCAGCCACTGGGAGATTTTGCCCTGTTTGCCGGTCCGGCCGTCGAACTCCGCGCTCATCTATCCCCTCGCCTCGCTGTGGTGCGGACAGCATGCCCTATGGTCCCACCATCTGGCGCATCGGGGGTCCGGAGCCCCAAAAGGGGCAGGTGGGGCGAGGGGTACGGATGTGCCACATGGGGCACAGCGCGTGACATCGGCGTGGTCGGCGGGGGCGGTCAGCGGGGTGCGAGGCCGTACAGGGCGTAGTCGACGAGGGTGTCGGTGTACTCGTACGAGATCGGGCCCGTGTACTGGAGCCAGCGCTGGGCCAGCGGGGAGATGAAGAACTCCAGGGCGATGCGCGGGTCGATCTCGGGGCGGACCTGGCCGGCCCGCTGGGCGGCGCGCAGCCGGTCGACGTACAGCTGGAGGCTGGGTTCCATGAGCTGGGTCATGAAGCGGCGGCCGACCTCCTCGTTGACGACTCCCTCGGCGGCGAGGGCGCGGGAGGGCGCCTCGAAGCGGGGGTCCGTCAGCTGGTCGACGGTGGCCCGCAGCACGGCCTTGATGTCGGCGGCGAGGTCACCGGTGTCCGGGATGACGAAGTCCTCGCCCGCCTCACGGGAGGCCTGGTGGCTGAGGTCGAGGAACGCCTCCAGCAGGACGTCGGCCTTCGAACCCCACCAGCGGTAGATCGTCTGCTTGCCGACGCCCGCGCGGGCGGCGATGCCCTCGATGGTGGTCCGCGGGTAGCCGACCTCCGCCACCAGGGCGAGCGCGGCGTCATAGATGGCGCGCCGGGACCGCTCGCTGCGGCGGGTGGTGTCGGGGGCCGGCTTTCCGGACTGGGTGACCATGGGACGACGGTACCAAGAACATGAGACGGGCCGTCTCGCCATCGGGCCGGGCGAGAGTCCGCTCGCGGGTGGTCACTCCCCCGGGTACCGCACGCCGATCCGCTCCCGGACGGTGTCCAGGGTCCGCATCACGGCGAGGGTGCCGTCGAGCGGGACGAGCGGGGACTCGGTCTCCCCGGCCCGCAGCGCGCGCATCACCTCACGCGCCTCGTGCCGCATCGTCGTGCGGGGCCCGTCGGCCGGGTCGGCGGTGAACTCCTCCGGGTCGCGGCCGGCCCGGTGCAGGACAAAGCGGTCGGGGTGGAAGAAGCCCGCCGGGATGTCGATACGGCCGCGGGTGCCGGTGACCGACGCGGTGACGCCCGTACCGCCCACGAGGGAACAGTGCAGCGCGGCCAGCGCGCCGGAGTCCCAGGACAGGGCCGCCACCGTCTGGAGGTCGACGCCCTCGGCGGAGATCACGGCCTGCGCGGAGACGCTCGTGGGCTCGCCCAGCAGCAGGTGGGCGAAGGAGACCGGGTAGACGCCGAGGTCGAGGAGGGCGCCGCCGCCCTGGGCGGGGTCGCGCAGCCGGTGCGAGGGCGGGAAGGGGCCCTCCAGGCCGAAGTCGGCCTGCACGGTCCGTACTTCACCGATCGCGCCGTCGTCGACGAGGGCCTTCAGGCGGCGGATGACGGGGTTGCAGTACATCCACATGGCTTCCATCAGGAAGCGGTCGTTGTCGCGGGCCAGCGCGACGAGTTCGGTGGCCTCGCGCAGGTTCAGCGTGAACGCCTTCTCGCACAGCACGTTGCGGCCGGCCTCCAGGCAGAGCCCGGCGGCGTCGCGGTGCGCGGAGTGCGGGGTGGCGACGTAGACGACATCGATGTCCGCGTCCTTGGCGAGCGTCTCCCAGTCGCCGTACGCCCGGGGTATCCCGAAACGCTCGGCGAACGCCCCCGCCGACGCCTCGGTGCGTGACGCGACCGCCACCACCTCCGCGTCCGGCAGGTCGATCAGGTCCGCGGTGAACGCGGCGGCTATCCCGCCGGTCGCCAGAATCCCCCACCGCACCGTGTCCGTCGTCATGCGCCCACCCTCATGCCGTCCCAGCAGTCCGTACGATCCGTACGAGCTGAGAGCATAGGTGGCGCAGACGTCACCGAGGGAGGGGCCACATGGCCGAGGGTGGGGCGATACCGGACGTGTCGCAGGCGGCCGAGACCGGGCAGGGGGCTGTGACCGGGCAGGGGGGCGTGGCCGGGC
>NZ_MUBA01000185.1 GCF_002154575.1 Streptomyces bobili | reverse complement strand
CACGAGGTGCGGTGTGCCGCGCCGCAGGGCGAGTTCGGCCAGGTCACGGCCCTGGTCGGGGGTGAGGGCGCGGTGGCCGAGGCGGGCCATCCGGTCCAGGTCGGCGTGCTCGGCGGCGAGGCCCTCACCGGCCCAGGCGCCGAAGGAGACGGAGGTGGCGGGCAGGCCCCGGGCGCGCCGGTGGTGGGCGAGCTGGTCGAGGAAGACGTTGGCGGCGGCGTAGTTGCCCTGGCCCGCGTTGCCGAGGACGCCCGCCGCCGAGGAGACCAGTAGGAACATCTCCAGCGGCAGTCCGGCGGTGAGCCGGTGCAGGTGCGCGGCGCCGTCGGCCTTGGGGCGCCACACGTGGGCGAGCCGTTCGGGGGTCAGTTCGGCGATCACCCCGTCGTCCAGGACGCCCGCGCAGTGCACGACTCCTCGCAGCGGGTGCTCCTCGCCGACGCGGGCGAGCACGTCGGCGAGGGCGTCGGCGTCCGCGACGTCGCAGGCGGCGACCTCGGTGGTGGCGCCGAGCGCGGCGAGTTCGGCGACGGTCTCGGCGGCGCGCGGGTCGGCGGCGCCCTGACGTGACGTCAGCAGCAGCCGGGGGACGCCGTTCTCGGCGAGCAGGCGAGCGAGTTGGCGGCCGACGGCTCCGAGGCCGCCGGTGACGAGGACGGTGCCGTCGGTGGGAAGGGTCCCGCCGTCGCCGGCACGGGCACGGATCAGGCGCGGGGCGAGCAACTCGCCGTCCCGCAAGGCGAGTTCCGGCTCGTCCTCGTGGGCCACCGCGGCCCGGACGGCGTCCGCGCGGTCGGAGGTGTCGAGGTCGAGGAGGGTGAGTCCGAGGTCCGGGTGTTCGGAGCGGGCGCTGCGGGCCAGCCCCCAGAGCACGGACTGGGCGAGCCCCGGCACGGTGTCCCCCGCACCGGCCGCGACGGCGCCCCGCGTCACCCACAGGGTCCGTCCGGGGGCCTGCCCCGGCGGGAGGGCGAGAATCGCCTGGAGTTCGGCCAGGGCGACGGCGGCCAGCTCCTGGGCGGCGGAGGCGGGTTCGCCGCCGGTCTCCGGCCGCGGCCAGAACCGTACGACGACATCGGCGCCCGTGTCGGTCAGCGGGATCCCGGCGGAGGACAGTTCGCGCGCGGCCTGCGCGTCCCCGACGACGGACCAGTCCCCCTGCGGGGCCTCGGACGCCTGGGGCACGGCCGTCCACGCGACCTCGTACAGGTGGCGCGCGTTCTCCGAGCCGGCGCTGAGGTCCGCCGGAGTGGCCGCCCGCAGCCGTACGTCCTCCAGCCGGCCCGCGGGGAAGCCGTCGGCGTCCCACAGCGTGACGTCGAGGGTCAGGTCGGTGTCCGTGGATCCGGTGCGGCGGACGGAGACGATCAGGTCGTCGGCGCCGCCTTCGGGCAACGCGCAGCGGCCGACGGCGACGGGAAGCAGCACCCGCTCGTCGGACGCGTCGAGCACGGCGGCGACGTGCAGGGCGGCGTCCAGCAGCGCCGGGTGGACGGAGTACGGGTCGGCCACGTCCCGCGCCTCTGCCGGCAGCGACAGCCGGGCGAGGAGTTCGCCTTCGCCGGTGAGGACGGCTTCCCGTACGCCCTGGAAGGCGCGGCCGTAGCCGAGGCCGACGCCGGTCAGCCGTTCGTACGTCTCAGGCGTCCAGGCCGGTGCCGCGTCCTGCGGCCAGGCCGGGGGACGCTCCCCCGTGCCGCCGGCCGGGGCGGCGCCGGACGCGGTGGCGTGCAGGGTCCAGCCCGCGGCCTCCTGCCCGCGCGGGCGGCTGTGCACGGTGACCTCGGTGGCGGGGCCGTCGACGACGACCTCGACGGACACCTCGACGGTGCCGGAGGCGGGCAGCACCAGCGGGGTCAGCAGGAGCAGTCCGGTGACGTCGGTGCTCTCGTCGGGGCGGGCCGCGGTGAGGGCGGCGCGGCACAGTTCCAGCAGGGTCGTGCCGGAGACGACGGTCCGGCCGAACACGGCGTGGTCGGGCAGCCAGTCGGCGGTGGCCGGGGACCACTCGTTACGGAAGGTCCAGCGGGTCTCGTCGGCCGACCGGAGCTGGACGCCGAGGAGCGGGTGCGCGGCCCGGTCGAAGAGACCGCCGGTGACGGACGTGCCCTCGGGCTCGATCCAGTACCGCAGCGTGTCCCAGGCATAGGTGGGGAGTTGGGCCCGTCCCGTATCGGGTACGACGCGCTGCCAGTCGATGTCCCGGCCGTGGACGTGGAGTTCGGCCGCCGAGAGGTCCAGGCAGGCGCGGGCGTCCGCGTCCCGGCGCAGTGAGCCGACGGCGACCAGATCGTGCCCGGTCTCCTCGCCGATCG
Source organism: Streptomyces bobili (assembly GCF_002154575.1). Taxonomy (GTDB): domain Bacteria; phylum Actinomycetota; class Actinomycetes; order Streptomycetales; family Streptomycetaceae; genus Streptomyces; species Streptomyces bobili. The sequence continues at coordinate 11,569 of NZ_MUBA01000185.1, read as the reverse complement.
TGCGCAGGGCCGTCGACAGGGCGGGGTGGGGGCTGAGTTCGACGAAGCAGCGGTAGCCGTCGGCGGCCATGCGCTCCACGGTGGGGGCGAACCGGACGGGCTCGCGCAGATTGGCGTACCAGTAGTCGGCCTCCAGTTCCTCGGTGACGGGCTCGCCGGTGACGGTCGAGTACCAGGCGACGGACGCCGGGTAGGTGGTGACGCCGTCGAGTTCGTCGAGGATGTCGGCGCGGACGGGTTCGACCTGGGTGCTGTGGGAGGCGTAGTCGACGTCGAGGCGGCGCACGAACACCTGCTCGCGGTCCAGTTCGTCGAGGAGTGCCTGGAGCGGCTCGACCTCGCCGGCGATCACCGTGGAGCGGCCGCTGTTGACGGCGGCGACGGACACCGTGCCGTCCAGGCCGGCGAGACGCTCCTCGACCTCGGTGTGCGGCAGGGCGACGACGGCCATGGTGCCGCTGCCCGACAGGGCGGTCAGGGCCTGGCTGCGCAGGGCCACCACGGCTGCCGCGTCGTTGAGACTGAGGGCGCCCGCCACGCAGGCCGCGGCGACCTCGCCCTGGCTGTGTCCGATGACGGCGTCCGGGCGGATCCCGCGGGCCCGCCACACGGCGGCGAGGGACACCATCACCGCGAACAGCACGGGCTGGACGACGTCCACCCGGTCCAGGGACGGCGCGCCGGCGTCGCCGCGCAGGACGGCGGCGACGGACCACTCGGTGAAGGGGCGCAGGGCCCCGTCGCAGCGGTCGAGTTCGTCGGCGAACACCGGATCGTGCGCGAGGAGGTCGCGGGCCATGCCGTCCCACTGCGAGCCCTGGCCGGGGAAGACGAAGGCGACCTTGCCGGTGGAGCGGGTCTCCTGAGGGCCCGCGGTGGTGCCGGGGTCGGGCTCCCCCGCGGCCAGCGCGTCCAGGGCGGTGAGGAGTCCGGCGCGGTCGGCGGCCTGGACCACGGCCCGGTGCGCGAAGTGGGTGCGGTGGTGGGCGAGGGTCGCGGCGACCGCCGGGAGCGGTGCCCCGGTCCCCTCGCGCAGGGCCTCGGCGAGCCGGCCGGCCTGCCCCTTCAGCGCGGGGAGGGTGCGGGCGGAGAGCGGGAGGAGGACCGGGGCCGGAAGGCCGGTCCCGGGCTTGGAGCCATCGGTCTCGGGCGCGGAGACATCGGTCTCGGATACGGCGAGATCGGCGCCGGACGCGGAGACATCGGTCTCGGGCGCGGCGAGGCCGGCCTCGGGCGCCTCCTCCAGCACCACGTGTGCATTGGTGCCGCTGATGCCGAACGCGCTCACGCCCGCCCGGCGTACCCGGTCCGCCCGGCGCGGCCAGGCCTGGGCCTCGGCCGGCACCCGCAGGCCGCTGTCCTCCCAGGTGATGTGCCCGGTGGGCGTCCCGGCGTGCAGGGAGGCCGGTATGCGTTCGTGGCGGAGTGCCAGGACGGTCTTGATGACGCCGCCGACGCCGGCCGCGGCCTGGGCGTGTCCGATGTTCGACTTCAGCGAGCCGAGGGCGAGGGGCCGGTCGGCGGGGCGGCCGGGTCCGAAGACGGCGGCGAGGGCGTTGCCCTCGATCGGGTCGCCGAGGGGGGTGCCGGTGCCGTGCGCCTCGACGTAGTCGATGTCGTCCGGACCGAGCCCGGCGGCGTCGAGCGCGGCCCGCAGGACCCGTTCCTGGGCGGGGCCGTTGGGGGCGCTGAGCCCCTGGCTGCGGCCGTCCTGGTTGAGGGCGGACCCCTTGACGACGGCGAGGATCTCGTCGCCGTCCCGGCGGGCGTCGGCGAGCCGCTTGAGCAGGACGAGTCCGGCGCCCTCGGCCCACACCACGCCGTCCGCGTCGGCGGAGAAGGGGCTGCACCGGCCCGACGGCGACAGCCCGCGCAGCCTGCTGAACTCGACGTGCCCGCGCGGGGTGACGAGTAGCGTCGCGCCGCCCGCCAGGGCGAGGTCGCACTCGCCGGCCGCGAGGGCCCGTGCCGCGAGGTGCAGCGCGACCAGGGAGGAGGAGCATGCCGTGTCGACGGTGACGGCGGGCCCCTGGAGGCCGAGCGTGTAGGAGAGCCGCCCCGACGCCACGCTTGCCGCGGAGCCGGTGCCGACGTGGCCGTCGAGCTGCGCGAGGGAGGCGGCGCCCAGGTAGCCGCTGTCGTAGAGGCCGACGTAGACGCCCGTGGAGCTGCCGTTCAGGGTGTCCGGGACGATGCCGGCGCGTTCGAGTGTCTCCCAGGCGGTCTGGAGCAGGATCCGCTGCTGCGGGTCCATGGCGGCGGCCTCGCGCGGGGAGATGCCGAAGAAGGGGGCGTCGAAGCGGTCGATGGCGTCGAGGAAGCCACCGCGCAGGGTGTAGGCCTTGCCGGTGGCCTCGGGGTCGGTGTCGAGGAGGCCGTGGGTGTCCCAACGGCCCGCCGGAACCTCGGAGATGACGTCCTGCCCGGCGTCGAGGAGCCGCCACAGCGCGTCGGGGTCGTCGGCGCCGCCGGGGAAGCGGCAGGCCATGGAGATGATGGCGATGTCGTCGCCGAGGGGCCCGGCGGCGGCACCTTCGCGGGGCGCCGCGGCGTCCGCCCCTGCACGCTCGGTGGTGTGCGCGGCCGGCCGTTCGTCGAAGAGTGCGTCGGTGAGCGCGGCGATGGTGGGGTGGTTGAAGACGAGGGACGGTTCCAGGGTGCGGCCGACGCGCCCGGAGAGGTCCGCGCCCAGGGCCACCAACTGGCGTGAGCCCAGGCCGAATTCGGCGATGGGGCGGTGCGGGTCGACGTTCAGCGGGTCGAGACCGGCCGCTTCGGCCACGGCCGAGGCCAGCCAGGCGCGCACGCCCTCGGCGGTCGCCGGGGACGGCTCGGGGTTCTGGGGCAGGGACGCGTTCGCAGGCATCTGGAGAGGTCCTCGTGAGCTGGGTGCGCGGCGGACTTCCGTACGCCGTGGAAGGCGCGGCCGGAAGGGAGGGGCGGGTTCGACGGCCCTGGGTCTGCCGTGCGGATCAGGCCGGGCTCGCGGGCTGATCCGCAGGAAGGAGACCTCAGGTGGCGCCGTCGGCCCGAACGGGCGGACCGGCGGCGGCCGTTGTCATCCGGCGGCGGGTACGCCGACCACGGAGAGGGTGTTGTCGAGGTAGGCCGAGCGCGTGGCACGGCGCTGGATCTTCCCGCTGGAGGTCTTCGGAATGGTGCCGGGGTGGACCAGGACGACCTCCCGCACGGGCAGGCCGTGGGCGTCGCCGATCGCCGCGCGGATCAGGTCGGTGATCTTCTCGGACTCACCGGCCGACTCCGGGGCCACCTCGGCGACCAGGACGCATTGTTCGCCCTCGACGCCGCCGTCGACGGAGAACGCGGCGGTGCAGCCGGGGCGCAGCGCCGGGTGGGCCAGTTCGGCGGAGAGTTCGAGGTCCTGCGGGTAGTGGTTGCGTCCGTCCACGACCATCAGGTCCTTGAGCCGGCCGGTGACGAACAGTTCGCCGTCGCGCAGGAATCCGAGGTCGCCGGTGCGCAGGAAGCGGCCCTCGTGGCCGGGCAGGGTGGCGCGGAAGGACTCGCGGGTGGCGAGGGTGTTGCGCCAGTAGCCCTTGGCGACGCTGGCGCCCCGCAGCCAGATCTCGCCGACCTCACCCTCGGGCAGTTCCTGCTGCCGCTCGGGATCGGTGATGGCGACGGTCCAGCCGTCGGCGGGGTGTCCGCAGCTCACCGCGGCGGCGTCGCCGGTGCCGGTGTCGGCCTCCAGGAGGACGGGGGGCGTGTCGACGCGCCCGCCGGTGACCATGAGGGTGGCTTCGGCCAGGCCGTAGCAGGGGTAGAGGGCCTCGCGGCGGAAGCCGGCCGGGGCGAAGGTCTCGGCGAAGCGGCGCAGGGTGGCGGCGCGCACCGGCTCGGCACCGTTGAAGGCGACCTTCCAGCCGCTGAGGTCGAGGCCGTCGAGGAGTTCAGGGCTCGCGTGCTTGAGGGCGAGTTCGTAGGCGAAGTTGGGGCCGCCGCTGCTGTGCGGGCGGTAGCGGTCGATGGCGGTCAGCCAGCGGTCGGGGCGCTGGAGGAAGTGCAGGGGTGAGAAGAGGGTGGTGGTGGCGCCGAGGTACAGCGTGTTCAGGACCGGCCCGATGAGGCCCATGTCGTGGTAGACGGGCAGCCAGCTGACGAACAGTTCGTGGTCGTAGGCGTCGAGCACGGCCTCGGTGTGGCCCATGCGTTCGGCGATGACGCGCTCGTTGTCGAGCAGGTTGCCGTGGGTGACGACCACGCCGCGCGGGGCCGAGGTGGAGCCCGAGGTGTACTGCAGGAAGGCCACGGAGTCGGGGGTGAGGTCGGGCTCGCGCCAGGACGCGGCCGCGTCGTCGGCGATGTCCTCCGTGGCGAGGCAGGTGATCCCGTCGAGTTCGGGCAGCTGCTCGGCCATGGCGCCGAGGGCGGCGATCACCTCGCGCCCGCCGAGGATCACCTTGGCGTCCGCGTCGGCTATCAGGCGCTTCATGCGGGTCACGGCGCGGTGGTTCTGCGAGCGGCCCTGCGGGGGCACGCCGGGTACGGCGATGACTCCGGCGGAGAGGCAGCCGAGGTAGCCGCAGATGAACTCGAGGCCGGGCGGGTACAGCAGCATCGCGCGGGAGCCGGCGAGGCCGCGCTCCTGGAGCCAGGCGGCGACAGCCCGGGATCGGGCGGCCAGGCGGGCGTAGGAGATCTCCTGGATCTCTCCGTCCGCGTCCCCCGTGACGAGATAGCGGTATGCGGTCCGGTCGGGCTGGGTCGTGGCGTGCGTGGTCAGCAGATCGACCAGGGAACGGGCCATGTTGACGAGTCTCACCTGTCTGGAGATAGGCGAGGGAACTGGAGTTCGAGATTCAGCCGACGCGTCGGCGTCGGCACGGGCCGGCACCGGTCCGGCCTCGTCGCCGGAACGTCCGTCTCGATCGTCCACTCGAAGGATCCGGGTGATGGTCCTTCACCGGTTCCTCGTCCCCCCGTACAGCTTGCTACCGACGAGTAACACCCTAGCAAGGCGTCAGGCGCGAACGGGTCGAATCCGCGTAAACCCTGTGTGTCGAACGGAGTTGACGCCTCCGCACAGACAGTCGCACCACAGGAGGAACCCTACGTGATCCGGCACTGTCACCTCCCGCAGCCCTCGCGGCCACGCCCCACGGCCGCGTCCGGCACCCCGGCGGAGCCGGCGCCGAGGGGGCGCGCACCGGCCGCACGCGGCACTCCTCCAGCCCTCGTCACCCCTCGCCACGGAGATACGCCGAGGTCCGCACCCGCCGCGCCGCCGCCGCCCGATGCCCCAAATGCCCCACTCCCGAATCGGACCTATCGTGCTCATATGGAGCACGCACTCAGCCCCGCGACCCTCTCCGAACTGCGCCGCCCGCGCCCCTATCCCGCGGTGTCCGTGCTGACGCCGACGCACCGCCGTGAACCCGACAACAGCCAGGACCGGGTCCGGCTGCGCAATGTCGTGGCCGAGGCCAAGAAGCAGCTGGAGGCCGATCCGGCGGTCACCCGGGAGCGGCGCGCGGACGTGGCGGAACAGCTCGACCGGGCCCTCGCGGAGATCGACCTCACCTACACCGAGGACGGCCTTGTGATCTTCGCCGCACCGGGCGAGCACCAGGTGTGGTCGGTGGCCCGCCCGGTCCCGGAACGCGTCGTCCTCTCGGACACCTTCCTCACCCGCAACCTCGTCTCGGCGCAGGCCTCCGAGCGCCCGTTCTGGGTGCTGTCGGTCTCCGCCGACCGCGTCACCCTGTGGAACGGAGGTGCCGACCGGGTCACCGAGGAGCGCTCCCACGGCTTCCCGCTGACCAGGAGCCGGGAGAACTTCGACGCCGAGCGCATGGAACGCGTCGGCGACCTGCCGAGCACCTTCCGCGACGAGGGCACCCGTCACTTCCTGCGCGACGCCGACACCGCCATGGGCCGGCTGCTGCGCGAGGCCCCACGGCCGCTCTACGTCACCGGCGAGACGGCCGCGCTGTCCCTCCTCGACGAGATCGGCGTCGTCACCAGGGACGCCGTGCACGTCCCGCACGGCGGCCTCACCCACGCCACCCCGGACACCGTGTGGCAGGCGGTACGTCCGCTGCACGACGCCGAGGCCCGCCGGGACACCGCCGCGGTGGCACGGGAGCTGGACTCCGCCCGCGGCCACCGCACCTTCGCGGCCGGGGTCGACGAGCTGTGGCAGAACGCCCGCGACGGCCGCGTCCGTCTCCTGGCCGTGGAGGAGAACTACCGCGTCACGGTCCGCGACGACGGCGAGCACCTGATCCCGGCCGAGAGCGCGGACCTCGACTCCCGCGACGACATCGTGGACGAGATCGTCGAACAGTGCCTGGAGACAGGGGCCGAGGTCCGCTTCGTCCCGGACGGCACCCTCACCGACGCCGAGGGCATCGCGGGCGTCCTGCGCTACTGAATCCGTCACCCGGTCGGCGTACGCTGAGCATGATCGTCGGCCGGGAGGGAGCGGGTACGTGGGTGAGCTGCTGGGAGTGGCCGTACTGGGCGCCGGGCACATGGGCGCCGACCACATACGGCGTCTCGACGAGGTGGTGAGCGGGGCCCGGGTCGCCGCCGTGGCCGATCCCGATGCCGCCCGCGCGAAGGAGGCCGTCTCCGGAGTCGAGGGGGTCTCGGTGCACACCGAGGCCGAGGCGGCGCTGGACGCGCCCGGCGTGGGAGCCGTGCTGATCGCCTCGCCCGGACCCGCGCACGAGGAGGCCCTGCTCGCGGCCTTCGCCCGCGGGCTTCCGGTGCTGTGCGAGAAGCCCATGGTGCCTGACTCGGCCGGGGCGTTGCGGGTGCTGGAGGCGGAGGCCCGGCTCGGCCGGCGGCTCGCCCAGATCGGGTTCATGCGGCGCTACGACGCCGAGTACCGCAGGCTCAAGGCGCTGCTGGACGACGGGCGCCTCGGACGGCCCCTGATGCTGCACTGCACGCACCGCAACGTCTCCTCGCCGCCCGGCTTCACCAGCGCCATGCTGATCGACAGCTCGGTGTCGCACGAGATCGACGCGGCCCGCTGGCTGCTCGGCCAGGAACTCACGGCGGTCACCGTGCTGCGCCCACACCCCTCGTCCGGCGCTCCGGCGGGCCTGCTGGACCCCCAGTTCGTGGTCTTCGAGACCGACGGCGGCGCCCTGGTCGACGTGGAGGTCTTCGTCAACTGCGGCTTCGGCTACCAGGTGCGCGTCGAGGCCGTGTGCGAGGCGGGCAGCGCGCGCGTCGGCGACGAGCACGGCGTGCGCGTGACCGCGCGCGGCTCGGCCGGCACCGACGTTCCCCAGGACTACCTCGTGCGGTTCGCCGACGCCTACGACCGCGAGGTGCAGGACTGGGTCGACGCCACCCGGCGGGGCCGGGTCACCGGCCCGACCGCCTGGGACGGCTACGCGGCCTCCGTCGTCGCCGAGGCCGGGGTGCGGGCACTGGAGGACGGCACGCGTGTGCCCGTCGGTCTCGCCCCGCGCCCGGCCCTGTACGGCTGACGCCGGGGGCCTCACACGTTGCCGAGCAGCGCGTGCAGGCTCTCGTCGACCGCCGCGCCGACATCCTCCTGACCCGCCGCGACCACGGCGTAGCTGCACAGCAGGAAGCGGCTCAGCGCGGCCGTGTCGAACTGGAGCAGTGCGAGGCCGAACGGCGAGTGGAACTCCACGACCGTACGGGACCTGCCGCACGGCCAGATGTGCACGTCACCGCCGCCGGCCGGCCCGCGCAGCCCCTCCGCCAGCAGCGCGCGCCCGAACGTCCAGGTGACCGCCTCGCCCTGGAGGGAGACCTCCGGCGGGAAGTCGAGGTGCACGGCGAGCGGGTCGGCGCCGGTGTAGCGGAGCGTCGCGGGCACCGGCAGTTCCTGCTCCTCGGCGGTGATGAGCCGTGCGCGCGTGGGCTGTTCGACGGTGACGTGGGTGAGATCCATGGGCAGTCTCCGCAGCGATGAGAGGTCGGCCGTGTTTTCGGTGTGGTGCTTGTAGGACTTCGCAAGTGCCGTTCGCATTACGCGAAAGCGGGGTGAATTATTGTGACGTGCGTCACCATGGAGTCGCCCGCACGGGCCCTTCACCGGTCCAGCGCCGGTCCACCGCCAACCCGCGGCCGGTTCCCGGCCACCCCAGGGAACACATGACCGTCGAACACCCGGATGAACGTCCGGAAACGCCCTCGGAAAGTCCCTCAAGTCACGTACCGCGTCTACGACTTACCCCCTGTACCGAGGTACGTCATCGGCACCCTGGGAACCGTCCGTGAAGACTGTGGCATATGCCAGACGCATCACCGGATCGTGTGTTGCCAAATCCCTTACACCGCGTCGCGGGCTGTGCCACAGTCGTAGCGGCCCCTTCGTCAGTCCGGCCGTCCCGTCCCCGCATCGGAGTGCGTCATGCCGTCCCATCTCTCTGCGGACCGCCCAGCCGCCCAGTCGCCAGAACGCGGCCAGGTCGACTCGCTGATCACGCAGACGCGACGGCTCAAGGGCGAGGTGGACGCCGTACGACGGGATGCGCAGGAGGACACCACCGACCCCCGGGGACGCTGGCAGCGCGCACTGTGCGATCTCGCCCTGCACCAACTCGACGACCTCGACGCACACTTGGCCCAACTGCGGGACGGCCCGCCGGTACCGCCGCAGACCCTGCCCCCGGGCGAGTCACTACTCAGCCGCGTCGGCAGCGCGGAGTGGAACCTGCTGACGGACGAGGCCGTCTGGTCCCCCGAGATGCACGGGATCGTCGGCCGCGACCCGTCCGCTCCCCCCCTCACCCTCGACGAACTGCCCTCCCTCGTCCATGACGAGGACCGCCCGCGCCTCACCGCCATGGTCACCGGCTGCCTCATCGACGCCAGGCCCATCGATGGCGAGTTCAGGGTCGTACGGCCCGACGGCGAGGTCCGGACCCTGCACATGATGGGCGAGCCCGTGCTCGACGCCGGCGGCAACACCACCTCGATGTGGGCCGTGCTGCGCGACGTCAGCGAACTGCGCCGCAGCCGGCGCGCGGTGCGCGAGACCCGTGACTCGCTGCACCCCCGGCACCCGGCGCGGCCCGAGCACCGGCTCGCGGTCGAGTCGCGGGAAGCCACGCCACCGCCCCGGCACGGCTCCCCGCGACTCCCGCGCCACACCGGCGGCACGCTCGACCTGGCCGCCCGGAACCTTCCCTCCCCCACGGGTTCACCGCTCGGCGGCACCTGGCACGACAGCCTCGAACTGCCGGGCGGCGACACCCTGTTGGGCGTCGGCGGACTCACCGCCCACAGCCCGGACGTCACCTCCACCCTGGCGATGACGCTCGGCGCCCTGCGCGGCATGGCGATGTCAGGCGCCGGACCTGCCCAACTGCTGTCCTGGCTCGGCCAGTTACTCGAAGCCGACGATCCTCCGACCCTGTGCTCCACTGTCTGCTGCCGCTACCGGCCCGCCACCCGCACGCTGACCTGGGCGCAGGCCGGACACCCCGCCCCGCTGCTCTTCCGCGACGGGACGGGGCGCCGGCTGGACGCACCGGACGGCATCCTCCTCGGCACCACCACGGGTGCCGCCCATGGGCAGGCCGAGGCGAGGCTGGAGGAGGGCGACCTGCTCCTGCTGGCCACCGACGGGCTGGTCCCCGCCGACGGCCCGGACAGCACGGACCGGCTCCTGGACCTGGCCCCGCGCATCGTCGGGCGGGCCACCGCGCAGGACTGCGTACGGCTGATCATGCAGGAGTTCGGGGACCGTGACCGCGAGGACGACGCCTGCGTGCTGGTCGCCCGGGTCACCCGGTGACCGACGGACCGAAAGCCACGCGCCGGGCTACGCCTGCGCGGTACCGCCCCTGCCTCCCTTCGGCTTCGGCAGCGCCTGCCGGATCTCCTCACGCAGCTCGCTGATCCGCGGGTAGCTCGCGTACTCCGCGGTGAGCCGGTACATCTCGCGCAGCCTGTCCCACGTACGGCGGGAGGAGTTCGACCCCATCGACATCAGGGCCAGCCGCGCGTACCGGTCGGCCTGTTCGGGGTCGTCCGCGATGAAACAGGCGGAGGCCATGGACAGATGGTCGAAGATCTTCGAGCGCTCCCGTCCGTCGACCCGCAGGGCGAGGGCCTTCTCCGCGTAGTACTGGGCGTGCACGGCCGCTCCCGGATCGAACTCGGCGAGCGTGCGGTAGGCCAGGGCCTGCATGCCGTACAGATCCTCGTCCTTGAAGGTCTGCATCCAGGACGGCGTCTCCGCGTCGATCCGGCCGGAGACGAACAGGTCCTCCGCCTGCCCGAGCGTGCGACGCATGGCCTGCCCCTTGCCCATCGACGCCTGTGCCCAGGCCTCGATGGTGTGGAACATGGCCCGCGTTCGCGGCAGCACCGCGTCGCCGGAGCCGGACTGGGCGAGCTTCATCAGGTCCAGGGCCTCGTCGGGCTGGCCGAGGTGCACCTTCTGACGGGCCGCCCTGGACAGGGCCTCACCCGCACGGGGCCGGTCACCGCCCTCGCGCGCGGCGTGGGCGGCGATCACGAAGTACTTCTGGGCCGTGGGCTCCAGGCCGACGTCGTGCGACATCCAGCCCGCGAGGACGGCGAGGTTGGCGGCGACGCCCCACAGGCGCCGCTGGAGGTGGGGTGGGTGACGGTAGGCGAGGATGCCGCCCACCTCGTTGAGCTGGCCCACCACGGCCTTGCGCTGGAGCCCGCCACCACGGGCGGCGTCCCAGGCTCGGAACACCTCCACCGAGCGCTCCAGTTCGTCGACCTCCTCCGTACCGATGGGGGCGGCCTCGTAACGGTCGAACCCAGCGGAGTCGGCGTGCAGGAGGGATTGGTCGACGACAGGAGCGTCGGCGGAGAGGATGGGGTCGGTGTGCAGCCAGTCGTGCATGGCGCTGCTGAGTGCTGATCCCGCGGCGAGCGCGGCACCCGCGCCCACCAAGCCGCGTCGGTTGAGCATGAGGTCCATTCCCGTGAATTCGGTGAGGACCGCGGCAGTCCGCTCGGGCGCCCACGGCACGCCGTCGGGATGCTGAGCACTCCCGTCGCGTGGCCGTTTCCCCGCACGCCCGTGCCGGACCAGACCTAGGTCCTCCATGGTCACGACACGGCCGAGACGCTCGGTGAACAGAGCCGCCAGCACCCGCGGCACGGGATCGCGCGGGATCTCTCCCATGTCGATCCACCGCCTCACCCGGGAGGTGTCGGTCGACAGCTGGGGGTGGCCCATGGCCGCCGCCTGCCTGTTGACCAGCCTCGCGAGTTCCCCTTTGGACCAGCCGGCCAGGCCGAACAGGTCCGCCAGGCGGGTGTTGGGTTGTCCGCTCACGTAAGCCCCCAGGTTCTCGGCTGAGTTGACAGTAGCCCCGTGCAAGTTGCCGGGCGACTATTCGCCAGGGTTCGCCAGGGTCCGCCAGATGGTGTGCCACTGGGCCACCGGTGTCAGGTAGGAATGCGCCACCCCGACCCGGTCGCCGAGGGACATTCCCCAGGGTGCACCCGGGAGACCGGGCCGGACGGCGCATTGACGTCGCAGGCACACGAAGGGATCTGTTTCTCCCATGTACGCAGCATCGTCCTCCGTGTCCGCCCCGCCCCGGTCGCTGCACTCCCGCCCGGGCGG
>NZ_MUBA01000184.1 GCF_002154575.1 Streptomyces bobili | reverse complement strand
CCAGGATCCGCACCGGTGCGGCGGGGTCGGCGGCCCGGCGGGCCTCGACCTGCTCGGCCACCAGCCGTGCCACCTCACTGTTGCAGCGGTCGGTGACCGGGTCGCCCCGGTAGACGGCGGCCACCCGCTCGGCGGAGCCGTCGGGGAAGAGGACCTCCATGGCCGGGCGGCGGCCGGTGAGCACGTCGGGCAGCGCGGTCAGGCAGTCACCGAGGAGTGTGAGGACCGGCGCCAGGGCCGGATGACGGTCCGTCAATCCATCGAGGTCGGCCATGAGTTCGTCCTCGGGCGCGGTTCTGCGGCCTGCCGGGCGCAGCCGGCCGCCGGCCGTGGCGGTCAGCCAGTCCGCCTCGGCCAGCATCTCCAGCTGCGCCCGGAACAGGGCGGCGTGCTCGGGCACCACGCCCAGGCGGGCGGTGAGCTCCTCACGGGATGCCTCGCCCGTGCCGAACAGGCCCGCCCGGTCGAGCACCGACGCCAGCAGGCGCAGCGCCAGCTCCTCCGCCTCGGCCACCGCACGCTGGTACGCGGCCAGTTCAGGGTCGGTGCCGGGCGCTTGCGGGAAGCGGACCTTCGGCAGCGGGTCCGGCGCACCGCCCGGCAGCACGCGCAGGGTGCGGTCGGGGTCGATGCCGAGGTTGTCCAGGATGGGCCGGTCCGCCTCCAGGGCGAACACCTGGGGCAGCCCCGCCGCGAGGGTCCGCTCGACGACGGTCATGCCCTGCTCGGCGCTCAGCGGCCGGATGCCGGCGGCGTCGAAGCGGCGCAGCACCCGCTCCCGCTCCGGGTCGCCGCCCGCGTGCCAGTAGCCGAGGTTGAGGACACGCACCGGGAAGGGCAGGGTGCGGGCGGCGTGCAGGGCGCAGGCGTCGGCGAAGGTACAGCCGGCGGCGTAACCGGCCTGGCCGTGGTTGCCCTCGAAGGCCGCGCCGGACGAGTAGAGGAGCGCGAAGTCCAGCGGCACCTCGCGCACCGCGTGCAGCAGGCTCCAGGTGGATTCGGTCTTGGTCTCCAGGGCGGCCCGCAGCCTGTCCTCCGGCAGCTCCCTCAGCACCTGGTTGACCAGCACCATCGCGGCGCTGATCACCCCGTGCAGGGCGCCGAACTCCTGTACGGCGAGCTCGACGGCCTCCTTCAGCGCGTCCGGGTCGGTGGCGTCGAGGGCGAGGTAGCGGACCTCGGCGCCCGCCTTCTCCAGCTCCGCGACGGTCTGCCGCCGGGGCTCGTCGAGCGGGGAGCGGCCGACCACGACCAGCTTCGCTCCGTAGGCGCGGGCCAGGTGCCGGCAGGTGTCCCGGCCGACGGCGCCGAGCCCGCCGACGACCAGGTAGACGCCACCGGGGCGGAACCGGGGTGCGGCAGCGGGCAGTTCGACCCGCTCCAGGGTGCGCACCCGGCGGACGCCCGCGCGCAGCGACACCGGCACCGGCCGGGCCGGGAACGGCTCGGCCACGATCGCGTCGGCCGCCTGGGCGGCCTCCGCCGCGCGTACGTCGACGATCGCCACGCGCAACGCGGGGAACTCCTTGGCCGCGACGCCGGCCAGGCCGAGGGTCCCGGCGGCCCACGGGGAGGAGTCGTCGCCCGCCTCCAGCGGGTGGACGTCCGTGGTGACGACCTTCAGGCGCGTCCCGCCCTCCAGCAGACCGTGCCGGGCCAGCGCCCGCACCAGGCGGTACAGGGCGACCGGGCCCCGGTCGGTCAGGGCGCGCAGCTCGGCGCGGCCGGCGGGCTCGCGCCCGGGGGCCGTGGCGAGGAAGTAGACCAGGTCCGGTGTGCCGGATCCGGCGAGGGCGCGGTCGAGATCGTCGTCCGTGAGGCCACCGGGGCCGACCGGGAGCCGTCGTACGTCGGCACCGTGGTGGGCGCCGGCGATGCCGACGGCGGGCTCGGCGTCCAGCCGCTCCCCGACCAGCAGCACGCTGCGCGCGGCCGAGGCGCGCTCCTCGGCGGGCCGGGCGGTCCACACCGGCCGGTGCACGACGACCGCGGCCGGCTTGGCCCCGCGGTAGGCCAGGCCCTCGAACCGCACCCGTACCGCGCCGGTGTCGTCGCAGAGCAGCACCTCCCACCGGTCGGTTCCGCTCTCCCGGACGTACGACCAGCCGGTCGGCGGGACGGCGCCGAACACCTCGACGCGGTCGGCCGCGAACGGCAGCATCGGCGGGGCGTGTTCGCCCCGGCGGCGGACCAGCAGGGCGGCCACGGTGTGCAGGGCGGCGTCCAGGACACCCGGGTGCAGGGCGTGGGCCGGGTCGTCGCCGGCGGACTCGCCGATCCGGCCGAGCACCTCGTCCCGGCCGGTCCACACCTGCCGGACGCGGCGGAAGAACGGCCCGTAGGGCAGTCCCTGCCCGGCCAGCGCCCGGTAGAAGGAACCTTCGGCCGGGCCTTCGTCCAGGCGGGCGCGCAGCGCGGTGACGTCGAGGGGTGCGGGCGCGGGCGGGGCGGCGGCGAGGCTGCCGTAGGAGCGCACGCCGTCGTCGGCGCCGCGGATCTCGTACCGGTCGCCGTCGAAGGCCACCGCCACCGTCTCCTCGGCACCGCTCAGGGCCAGCGGGACGACCCACCGGACGTCCACGCACGCCCGCCCCGCCAGTCCCCCGCTCGCCTCGGCGACCAGGTCCAGGTGGCCGACGCCGGGCAGGATGGGGCGCCCGTCGACCACGTGGTCGCGCAGCACCGGCTCGTCGGCGGCGAGCCGGCGCTCCCACCGGCGCGGGCCCGGCGCGGGGGCGGCGACGGGCGTGGTGTCGAGCCAGTGCCGTACCCGCTCGAAGGGGTACGTCGGCAGCGGCACCCGGCGGCGCTCGGCGGGGCGCAGGCGGTGCAGCAGGTCCCAGTCGACGGTGACGCCCGAGACCCACAGCCGGCCGAGGAGGTCGTCGGCGCCGGCCGTGATCTGGGTGGCGAGGAAGTCCTCGCCACCGATGCCGTCGGTCAGCAGGCCGCCGAGCGGCGGGTGCTGCTCCACCCGGCCCCGGTGCAACCACTGGCCGTCCTCGCCCCGGCCGACGGCGGCGAGCCTGCCTGCCGCGTCCGCGAGGTCGGCGGCGACGAACGCCAGCCGTGCGGCGAGGGGTTCGCGGCCCACCCGCAGGGTGTGGGCGACGTCGGCCAGCCTCGGGGCACCCGGCTCGGCCAGAGCACGGCCCAGGTCGGCAGCGCGGGCGCGCAGCCGGTCCTCGTCGCGGGCGGACAGGACGATCAGCTCCGCCTGCTCCGGCCCGGCCGGGGCCGGCTCGGGGGTCAGGTACTCCTCCACGACGACGTGCGCGTTGGTTCCGCCCGCCCCGAACGAGCTGACGGCGGCGCGGCGTGGCAGCGGACGGCCGTCACCGTCGTACGTGCGCGGCCACGGCGCCGTCTCCCGCTGCACGGTGAACGGTGAGCTGTCGAAGTCGATGACCGGGTTGAGTTCCTCGGCGTGCAGCGTGGGCAGCAGTGTGCCGTGGCGCAGCTGCAGGACGGCCTTGGTGAGTCCGGCGATCCCGGCGGCGCCCTCCAGGTGACCGATCGCGGACTTCACGGAGCCGAGCGCGCAGAAGCCCGTGGCGCCGGTGTGCCGGGCGAAGGCCTGGGCCAGCGCGGTGTGCTCGATCGGGTCGCCCAGTGCGGTGCCGGTGCCGTGCGCCTCGACACAGCCGATGGTGCGGGCGTCGATGCCCGCGGCGGCCAGCGCCTGTTCCACCAGCGCCTGCTGGGCCTGGGGGCTGGGCACGGTGTAGCCGCTGGTCCGGCCTCCGTGGTTGACGGCGCTGGACCGGACCACGGCGTGCACGGTGTCGCCGTCGCGGACCGCGTCCGACAGGCGCTTGAGCACCACCGCGCCGACGCCCTCGCCGGGCACGTACCCGGTGCCGCCCGCGCCGAAGGCCCGGCAGCGGCCGTCGGCGGACAGCATGGTCTTGTGGCTGAGGTGCACGTACTTGTCGGGATGCACGGCGACGTTGACGCCGCCGGCGATGGCGTACGAGCATTCGCCACGGCGGATGCTCTCGCAGGCCTGGTGCACCGCGACGAGGGACGCGGAGCAGGCGGTGTCGATCACCACGCTGGGGCCGCGGAAGTCGCCGAAGTAGGAGACCTGGTTGGCCAGGCCGGAACGGTTGGCCAGTACGACCTGGTGGTTGCCGCGGGCCGACTCGGTGGCGGCGAGGATCGCGTAGTCGTCCCACATGACGCCGACGAACACACCGACGTCGTGCCCCTGGCCGCCGTGGCGGGGCGCCGGGATCCGGGACGGCGGGTAGCCGGCGTTCTCCAGCGCCGACCAGGCCGTCTCCAGGAAGAGCCGCTCCTGCGGGTCCATCGTGCGGGCCTGCCTGGGCGCGATCTGGAAGAACATTGAGTCGAAGGAGTCCACGTCCGACAGGAAGCCGCCCCAGCGGCTGTGGCTGCGGCCCGGTGCGGCCGGGTCCGCGTCGAACAGGGCGTCGGCGTTCCAGCGGTCCGCGGGGACCTCGGTGACGCAGTC
>NZ_MUBA01000183.1 GCF_002154575.1 Streptomyces bobili | reverse complement strand
CGTGCGGTGGAGGACACTCATGGGGACACCCGTATAGACGGAGACGCGGATGCTGTCGGGGAGGCGGCGGAGGCCGGCGCCCGGCGGGGGCTGCCGCGGAGCTGGCCGTTGCTGCTGGTCTGTGCGGCGGTGCTGCCGGGGTGCGAGTGTGCGTCGGTGCCGGTGGCGAACAGTCTGATCGGGCGGGGGGTGCCTCCGGCGGCGGCCTTCGCGTTCCTGCTGTCGGCGCCCGCCGTGAATCCGGTGGTGCTGACCGCGACGGCGATCGCGTTTCCCGGCAGTCCGGAGATGGTGCTGGCCCGGCTGGTGGCCTCGCTGATCACGGCGGCGGTGATGGGCTGGCTGTGGCTCTGGCGGGGGCGCGAGGAGTGGCTGAAGCCGGCGGTACGGCACACCGGGCATCGGCCGGGTGAGAGCCGCTGGACGGAGTTCCGGCGCGGTTTCCAGCACGACTTCCTGCATGCGGGCGGTTTTCTGGTCGTGGGGGCGATGGCGGCGGCGACCTTCAATGTGGCGGTGCCGCGCTCGGTGGTGGACACGTTCTCGGACTCGGTGTGGCTGTCGGTGCTGTTCCTGGCGGTGCTGGCGATCGTGCTGGCGGTGTGTTCGGAGGCGGACGCGTTCGTGGCGGCCTCGCTGAGCGGGTTCTCGCCGACGGCCCGGCTGACGTTCATGGTGGTGGGTCCGATGGTCGACCTGAAGCTGATCGCGCTGCAGGCGGGGACGTTCGGGCGGGCCTTCGCGGTGCGGTTCTCCAGCGCCACGGCGGTGGTCGCGGTGGTGTGCAGTGTCATCGTGGGAGGGGTGCTGCTGTGAGGCGGTTCGTGCAGGTGGGGCTGCTGGTGCTGAGCGGCGTCGGGTTGCTGCGGACCTCGCTGTTCACGGAGGCGTACCTGCGGTACGTGAAGGAGGGGATGCGGCCGCTGCTGATCGCTTCGGGGGTGCTGCTGATCCTGCTGGGGGTGGCCGAGGCGTGGTCGGTGTGGCGGTCGGCGGGGCGGCGGCCGGAGACCGATGGCGACAGTCACGACCACGGTCACGATCATTCGGGTGTGCCGCGGGTCGCCTGGCTGTTGTTCCTGCCCGCGCTGAGCCTGTTGTTCTACGCCCCGCCGGCGCTGGGTTCGTACACGGCCTCGCGTGAGGCGCCGAAGGCGGTCGCGGTCGTCGACGAGGACGGTTTCGATCCGCTGCCGGCGACCTCGCCGCTGCCGATCACGCTGACCGACTTCACGCAGCGGGTGCAGCAGGACAAGGCGCGGTCCATCGAGGGGCGCACGGTGCGGATGACGGGGTTCGTCACGCCCGCGGGCGGCGGCGGGGGCTGGTATCTGACGCGGATCATGCTGTCGTGCTGTGCGGCGGACGCGCAGTCCGTGAAGGTGCGGGTGTACGGGGTCGAGGCGCCGAAGGCCGACACGTGGGTGACGGTGACGGGGACCTGGCACGCGCAGGGCACGCTGGGTACGTCGTCGGCGGCAGTCGCGCTGGACGGCCGTACGGTCGGGAAGACCGAGCGGCCGGTGAACGGGTACACGGACGCGTTGCCACTGGGCTCGTAGGGGGCTGGTAGAGGGCTTGGGGTGGCTAGTCGTGGTTCGCGGGTGCGGGCCGGTCGTGGCTGGTCGCGCAGTTCCCCGCGCCCCTAGGTGGGTGGGTGCCGGGCATCGGTCTACGCGCCCCCTGGGTGGTCCTAGCGGGTCGCGTACGCCGTCGGTGGGACGCCCACCGTCGCCTTGAAGTCGCGGACGAGGTGGGCCTGGTCGGCGTAGCCCAGGTCCGCGGCGAGGGCCGACCAGTCGAGGGCGGTGGCGGTTTCGGCGCGTTCCAGGGCCTCGTGGATGCGGTAGCGGAGGATGACCCATTTCGGGCCGACGCCGACGTACGCGGCGAAGAGGCGTTGCAGGTGGCGTACTGATACGGCTTCGGTGCGTGCGAGGTCCGCGACGCGGCGGATCGTGCGGTCGGTGCGGATGCGGTCGGTGAGGGCCATCGCCTGGTCGGCCTGGGGGTCGGCTCGCGGGGCGAGGGCGAGGAGGTGGGCGTCGAGGGCGGCGACGCGGGCGTTCTCGTCGGCGGGGGAGAGCACGGGTGCGGGGTCGGTGTCGGGGAGGCGGACGCGGCGGCCGGTCCACGCGGAGACGGGGTGGCCGGGTGCGAAGGGGCGGAAGCCGCCGGGGCGGAACTGTACGCCGCAGACCCGGCCGCGGCCGGTCAGCGTCTGGGTGAAGAGGCCGAGGCCGATGCCGGAGATCTCGGCGACGGGGTCCTGGTCCTCGAACTGCTGGAAGACGAGGTTGACCGAGGGGTGCGGGACGACGTGGGAGGTGTACGGCCGGTCGAGGTCCCAGTCGATCAGCCAGTAGTGCTCCAGGTAGGGGCGCAGGGGTGGGGCCGGTTCGCGGCGCCGGAAGCGGACGCGGGCGAGCAGTTCGGCGGCGTCGACGATGCCTCGGGTGTCGCGGCGTGGGGCGGCCATGCCGGGATCGTAGGGCGGGCCACTGACATCGATGCCGACGCTTCACCGATGGAATACGGGGGGTGGGGGCGCTGTTGGGACGGTATGGTTGAACGGTCAACAACTTTGGAGGTTGAGCGACCATGCAGTTCGGGATCTTCACGGTCGGCGATGTGACGCCGGACCCCACCACGGGGCGTACGCCGACCGAGCGCGAGCGGATCAAGGCCATGGTCGCCATCGCGCTGAAGGCCGAGGAGGTCGGCCTTGACGTCTTCGCCACGGGTGAGCACCACAACCCGCCGTTCGTGCCCTCGTCCCCGACGACGATGCTCGGCTACATCGCCGCGCGGACCGAGAAGCTGATCCTCTCCACCTCGACCACGCTGATCACCACGAACGACCCGGTGAAGATCGCCGAGGACTTCGCGATGCTCCAACACCTGGCCGACGGGCGCGTCGACCTGATGATGGGCCGCGGCAACACCGGGCCGGTCTACCCCTGGTTCGGCCAGGACATCCGCGAGGGCATCAACCTCGCCATCGAGAACTACAACCTGGTGCACCGGCTGTGGCGCGAGGACGTCGTGAACTGGGAGGGCAAGTTCCGCACCCCGCTCCAGGGCTTCACCTCGACGCCCCGGCCGCTGGACGGCGTCGCGCCGTTCGTCTGGCACGGCTCCATCCGCTCCCCGGAGATCGCCGAGCAGGCCGCGTTCTACGGCGACGGCTTCTTCCACAACAACATCTTCTGGCCGGCCGACCACACCAGGCAGATGGTCGAGCTGTACCGCGCCCGCTACGCCCACTACGGGCACGGCACGCCCGAGCAGGCGATCGTCGGCCTCGGCGGGCAGGCGTTCATGCGGAAGAACTCGCAGGACGCCGTGCGCGAGTTCCGGCCGTACTTCGACAACGCGCCGGTCTACGGGCACGGGCCGTCCCTGGAGGACTTCACCGACCAGACCCCGCTGACCGTCGGCTCCCCGCAGCAGGTCATCGAGAAGACGCTCGCCTTCCGCGAGTACGCCGGTGACTACCAGCGCCAGCTGTTCCTGATGGACCACGCCGGTCTCCCGCTGAAGACCGTGCTGGAGCAGCTCGACCTGCTCGGCGAGGAGGTCGTGCCGGTGCTGCGCGAGGAGTTCGCCAAGGGCCGCCCGGCCGACGTGCCGGACGCGCCGACCCACGCGTCGCTTCTGGCCGCGAAGAACACCGCCGCTCAGGACAAGGAGACCGTCGCATGAAGCTCGTCGTCGTCTCGGCGGGACTGAGCGTCCCGTCGTCCACCCGCCTGCTGGCCGACCGGCTCGCGGCGGCCACCGCCCTGCGTGCCCCGGCCGACGTGCGGGTCGTCGAGCTGCGCGACCTCGCCGTGGACATCGCCCACAACCTGACCAACGGGTTCCCGGGCCGCGACCTGGCCGACGCGCTGGGCGCGGTCACGGAAGCGGACGGGCTGATCGTGGTCACGCCGGTGTTCTCGGCGTCGTACAGCGGACTGTTCAAGTCCTTCTTCGACGTGCTCGACAAGGACGCGCTGGCCGGGAAGCCCGTGCTGGTCGCGGCCACCGGCGGCACGGCCCGGCACTCGCTGGTGCTGGAGCACGCGCTGCGGCCACTCTTCGCCCATCTGCGGGCCGTCGTCGTCCCGACCGGGGTCTACGCCGCCTCCGAGGACTGGGGAGCGGAGGGCCTGCCCGAGCGGATCGAGCGGGCCGCCGGGGAGCTGGCCGCGCTGATGAGCGGCCTGGCGGCGACGCGGCCGGCCGTGAAGGACCCCTTCGCGGTGGTGCCGTTCGCCGAGCAGCTCGCGGCCCTGCGGCCGTCGGGCTGAGCGGGGGCGGGGTGGTCATGCCCCGCCGACCCGGCCGGGCTCGGTGAGAGGCACGTAAGAAGGGCGCCCGGTGAGCTGCTCGTCACGCCGTCGGAACGTGACGGCTGGGACACTGGGCGCGTGCCCCAGAAGCTGCTGCTCGCCGAAGACGACCGCGCCATCCGTCACGCCCTGGAACGCGCGCTGACCCTGGAGGGCTACGAGGTCACCGCGGTCGCCGACGGCGTCGAGGCGCTGGCGCACGCCCACAAGTCGCCGCCGGACGTCCTCGTCCTCGACGTGATGATGCCCGGCATCGACGGCCTCCAGGTCTGCCGGGTGCTGCGCGCCGAGGGCGACCGCGTCCCGATCCTCATGCTGACGGCGCTGGTGGAGACCGCCGACCGGATCGCCGGCCTGGACGCGGGCGCCGACGACTACGTCGTCAAGCCCTTCGACGTCGAGGAGGTCTTCGCCCGGCTGCGCGCGCTCCTGCGCCGCACCGGCCCCGGCACGCCCCCCGAGGCGCCGAAGCCGGCGGCGGCCCCCACGGGCCGGCTGGAGGCGGCCGGGCTGCGCATGGACCCGCAGGCGCGGCGGGCCTGGCGCGGGGAACGCGAGCTGGAACTGACCCGCACCGAGTTCGAGCTGCTGGAACTGCTGGTGCGCAACGCGGGCATCGTCCTCGACCACTCCACGATCTACGACCGTATCTGGGGCTACGACTTCGGCCCCGGCTCCAAGAACCTCGCCGTCTACGTCGGCTACCTCCGCCGCAAGCTCGACGGTCCCGGCGCCCCGCAGCTGATCCACACCGTGCGGGGCGTGGGTTACGTGCTGCGGGAAGACTGAGGCGCGCCCGGTGTCCGGCCGCGTACGGCGGTGGGTGTCCCGGCGGCGCCCGAAGCTCGGCTCGCTGCGGACCACGTTCGCGGTGTCCTTCGCGACGGTGACGGCGGCGGTCACCGTCGTCGTCGGCGTCGTGTCGTACAACGCCGCCGCCCGGCTGGTGCGGGTGGACCAGGAGTCCGTCTTCGACGAGGTCGTGCAGGACCTGCGCGACGAGGTGCGCGACCGGGCGATGGACCCCGCCGACTTCTCCTCCGTCGCGCCCGGCCACGACATCGTGCGCCCCGCCCGCACCGACGTACAGGTGCTGGGCGCCGACGGCAGCGTCTTCGACCCCGGGAACCCGGGGCTGCCCGTGAAGGACGCCGACCGGGAGATCGCCGCGGCGCCGGACGCGGGCACGATCGTCGAGCACAAGGACGTCGACGTCGGCAGCGACGTCTACCGGGTCGCCACCGTCGCGCTGGGCGGCGGCCGGGGCGCGGTGCAGGTCGCGCAGGAGTTCAGCGACACCGAGGACCTGCTGCGGGCGCTCCAGCAGCGCACCCTGATCCTGATGGGCGCGGTCGTGACGGCGGCCGGACTGTTCGGCTGGTGGCTGGCCCGGCGGATCACCCACCCCCTGGTCATCCTCACCGCCGCCGCCGAGGACGTCGCCCGCACGCGTCGGCTCGGCGTCCAGGTTCCCGTCACCGGCTACGACGAGGTGGGACGGCTCGGCCGCGCCTTCGACCGCATGCTGGGCCGCCTCGCCCAGTCGGAGGAGGACCAGCGGCGGCTGGTGCAGGACGCCGGGCACGAGCTGCGTACGCCGCTGACCTCGCTGCGGACCAACATCTCGCTGCTGCGCCGCATCGACGAGCTGCCGCCCGCCACCCGCGACGAACTCGTCGCCGACCTCGGCCAGGAGGCGCGCGAACTGACCGATCTGGTCAACGAGCTGGTGGATCTCGCCGCCGGCCAGTCGGACACCGAGCCGCCGCAGCGGCTCGACCTCGCCGACCTCGCCGAGGAGGTGGCGGGGCTCGCGCGACGCCGTACCGGGCGGCGGATCGTGGTGCGCGCGAGCGGTGACACCACGACCGACGGGCGGCCCGGCATGCTCCAGCGGGCGCTGTCCAACCTGGTGGAGAACGCGGCCAAGTTCGACCGCGAGGGCCTCGCGCCCATCGAGATCGACGTGACCGGCCCGGCCGGGCCCGGCACCGTCCGCGTGGAGGTCCTGGACCGGGGGCCCGGCATCACCGAGGCCGACCTCACCCGCGTCTTCGACCGGTTCTACCGTGCCGCGGACGCCCGCTCCCTGCCGGGCTCGGGGCTCGGTCTGTCGATCGTGCGGGAGGTCGCGCTGGCGCACGGGGGAGCGGCGTTCGCCTTCCGGCGGGCGGGCGGCGGGGCGGTGATCGGCTTCACGGTGGGCGGCGTGGACTGAGGACCGTCGCGCTCCTGTGTATGCGGGAGGGCCGGGCCGAGCAGGTATGCGG
Organism: Streptomyces bobili; assembly: GCF_002154575.1. Taxonomy (GTDB): domain Bacteria; phylum Actinomycetota; class Actinomycetes; order Streptomycetales; family Streptomycetaceae; genus Streptomyces; species Streptomyces bobili. The sequence goes on along the minus strand of NZ_MUBA01000183.1, from coordinate 23,752 downwards.
GGCGAGGTGGCGGGAGTTGGCCCGTCGCCGGTGGAGGGAGCCGGGTGTGCCGAGAGGGCTGGAGGCCGCCGCGTCGGCGGCGAGCGGGCAGGAGGCCGCCGTGCTGGCGGCGATCGACGAGGCTGCCGTGGGGCGGACCCTGCTGGAGCTGATCGCGATACCGAGTGTCACCGGCAGCCCGGCCGAGTCCGAGCTTCAGCACCATCTCGCCGGGCGGCTGGAGCGGCTGGGCCTGGAGACCGACCTGTGGTCCATGGACCTGCCCGAGCTGTACGCGCACCCGGACTTCCCCGGCACGGAGGCCCCGCGCGAGGAGGCGTGGGGGCTCGTCGGGCACACCCCGGACGGCGGCGACGGGCCGACGCTGATCCTCCAGGGGCACGTGGACGTCGTACCGCCGGGGGACCCGGCCGCGTGGGAGGGGGACCCGTTCGTGCCGCGGGTGCGGGGCGATGTCGTACACGGCCGTGGGGCCTGCGACATGAAGGCCGGCCTCGCCGCCCACCTGGCCGCCCTCGCGGCGATCCGGGCGGCCGGGGTGCGGCTGCGCGGGCGGGTCGCCGTGCACTTCGTCGTCGGCGAGGAGGACGGCGGCCTCGGCACCTTCGGAACCCTGCGGCGCGGCTACGGCGGCGACTCCTGCCTCATCACGGAACCGACGGCCGGAACCGTCATCACCGCCAACGCGGGGGCGCTGACCTTCCGGCTCACCGTCCCCGGCAGGGCCGCCCACGCCAGCTCGCGGGAGGCCGGGGTCAGCGCCGTCGACGCCTACCTCCCGCTGCACCGGGCCCTGGCCGGCCTGGAGACCGTCCGCAACCACGCCCCCGACCCGCTGCTCGCCGAGTACCCGATCCCGTACTCCCTCTCCGTCGGCACCGTGCGCTCCGGCGACTGGGCGAGCAGCGTCCCCGACCTGCTGATCGCGGAGGGACGGCTCGGCGTACGGCTCGGCGAGGACCCCGCCGCGGCGCGCGCGGAGCTGGAGAGGTGCGTGGCGAAGGCCTGCGCGGCCGACCCCTGGCTGGCCGCGCATCCGGCGACGGTGACCTGGCCCGGCGGGCAGTTCGCGAGCGGGCGGCTGCCGGCAGGGCATCCGCTGCGCGACGTCGTGGGGCGGGCGCACGCCGACGCGACCGGCGCGGCGCCGCCGCGGGAACGCGGGGCGACGTACGGCAGCGACCTGCGGCTGTACGCCGCGGCGGGGATCCCGGCGCTGCAGTTCGGGCCGGGGGACATCGCCGTGGCGCACAGCGCGGCGGAGCGGGTGTCGGTGCGGGAGGTCGTGGAGGTGGCGCGGACGGTGGTGCTCACCGTGCTGCGGACGGTCGGGACGAAGTAGGCGGGGCTGACGCCCCTTGTGGGGCTACCCGATGGGCCAGTGGGTGATGCTTACGCCCTGGCCGCAGTCGGTGGTGTCGGTCGTTCCCCGGCACACTCTGAGGGTGCCGGTGACGGTGTACGTGTAGCTCTTGGTGGCCGTGAAGTCGACGGAGCCCGCGCCACAGATCTCGGCGTGTTTGGTCGACGGCAGGACGACGAAGTCGTTGACGAAGCGGGTCCACACCGAGTAACACCCGGTGCCGGTGTTGGTGAGCGTGCCGTCGAGGACGAGCTTGCCGTTCGCGAGCCACCGGTCACCGGCCGCCGAGGCGGTGGCGTGGGAGGCGGACCAGGGGACGGTGGCGGCGGCAGCCGTCCCGGCGGCGGTCGCGCCGGCCGCGGTGCTCGCGGAGACGGGGGCGGCGGCGGACAGGGTGAGGGCGGCGGTGGTGGCGGTGGCGAGTGCCGCGGTCGTGGTGATGGCTCGGGTGCGGGTGCGCAGGGACATCGGGAACCCTCTTCTTCCGTCAGTGGTTGGTTGTTCCAGGTGGCGTCCGGTGTGTCTGGTGCGTGCGGTGGTACGACGTGCGTGTCATGTGCGTGGCGTGTCGCCAAACGGGATCATCGTGCCCATGGCGTGCCGGGTCTCACCAGGACGCTTCCGGACATAACTCCGCGATCCTGACGGGAATGTGACGAGAACGCACCCCCGGTGACCCGCGGTACGGCAGGCCGTACCGCTCAGGTCAGGACCACGCACCCACGCCGTTCCAGCTCGGCCGACAGCTCACGCGAGGGCTCGCAGGGATTCCAGCGCAGATCGAGCTTCTCCAGCGAGGGCAGGGTGGCCAGCCAGCCGGGGAGGTGGGCGAGCCGGTTGCTCCGTACGTCGAGATGGCGCAGGCGGGGCAGGGCGGCGAGCGGCTCCGGGAGGGCGGTGAGGGCGTTCTCGCGCAGGTCCAGATGGCGCAGGTCGTGCAGCGCCGCCGTGGAGGCGGGCAGTGCGGTGACCGCGTTGCCGCGCAGCCAGAGTTCGCGCAGCCGGTGCAGCTCGCCGAGGGAGTCGGGCAGGGTGGCCAACCGGTTGTGCTGGGCGCGGAGTTCGACGAGCCCGGCCATCCGGCCGAGGGTCTCCGGCAGCTCGGTGAGGCGGTTCTCGCCGACGTTGAGGTACCGCAGCCGGGTGAGGTTCCCCAAGGTGGCCGGGAGGCGGGCCAGTCGGTTGTCGTGGAGGTAGAGGCACCCGTCGAGTCCGGCCAGGTCGCCGAGGGTGTCGGGCAGTGCGGTGAGCCGGTTGTGGCCGAGATCGAGGGTGGTGAGCCGGGTGAGCCGGCCGATCTCGGGCGGCAGGTCGGTGAGTCCGGTGTCGGCGAGGATCAGCACACCGAGGTCGGTGCGCTGCCACACCGACTCCGGTACGGAGTCCAGCTGTTGGCGCCACAGGTTCAGTACGTCGGGCATGCGGGCGTCTCTCCGGTCAGAGGGTCGGCGTTCCCTCCAGGATGAGGCGTTCGGTCCAGGCCCACCGGTCACGCGAGCGCGCGGAGGCCGGCCCCTGTTCCGCGTTCTTCGGTGCGCGCCCGGGCCGATGTTCCTCGGCGCCGCTCAGGCTTCCCGCTCGGCGTCGATCTCGGCGATCAGGGCCTCGATGCGGGTCCTGATCTCGTCGCGGATCGGGCGGACGGCCTCTACGCCCTTGCCCGCCGGGTCCTCGAGGGCCCAGTCGAGGTACTTCTTGCCGGGGAAGATGGGGCAGGCGTCGCCGCAGCCCATGGTGATGACGTAGTCGGACGCCTGGACGGCCTCGGTGGTGAGGATCTTCGGCTGGGCGTCGGCGATGTCGACGCCGACCTCCTTCATGGCCTCGACCGCGGAGGGGTTGACCCGGTCGCCGGGGAGGGAACCGGCGGAGCGGACCTCGATCCGGTCGCCCGCGAGGTGGGAGAGGAATCCGGCAGCCATCTGCGACCGGCCGGCGTTGTGGACGCAGACGAACAGCACGGAGGCGAGCGGGCTGGAGGACATCGGTTCTTCCTTCGGTCAAGAGCGTCGTCCGTGGGTGTGCCCGCCGGTCCCGGCGGGGCGGGAGCATTGACCAGCCCCAACTGATATCAGCTCGGAGTGATGTGACAGTATCAGGCCATGATGATGTCGGTCGATACTGATCTGATGCGGGTCCTGGCCGACCCGCTCCGCCTCCAGATCGTCACCCTGCTCGCCAAGGAGACGCTCTGCAGCACCCACCTGATCGAGGAAACCGGCGCCAGGCAGACCAACCTCTCCAACCATCTGAAGGTGCTGCGCGAGGCCGGGGTCGTGGAGACGGAGCCATGCGGCCGGTTCACCTACTACCGGCTCAAGCCCGACGTCATCGCCTCCCTCGCCGGTCAGTTCGCCGACCTCGCGGAGACCGCGCGCGCGACGGCCGCGAACAACACCAGGCGATCCTGCCCCTGAGCGGTACCGCCTCCCCTGTCCGCCGCCTGCCGCCCGCTGCCTGACGTGCGACGCACGACGTACGCACCGAGGAGTCAAGGAGTCCCGTTGACCGCCATCGAGGCCGCTGAAGCCGCTGGGCCCACCGAGCCCGCCAGAGCCGCGGAGTCCGCCACGGCCGTGGTCGTCCCGCCTCCGCCCCAGGCGTCTCCGCTGATCGCCAGGGCCGCGGCCGAGCTGATCGGCACCGCGGCTCTCGTCGCGGTCGTGGTCGGCTCCGGCATCCAGGCCACCGACCTGACCAAGGACGTCGGCCTCCAGCTGCTGGCCAACTCCACGGCCACCGTCTTCGGCCTCGGTGTCCTAATCCTGCTCCTCGGCCCGGTCTCCGGCGCGCACTTCAACCCGGTCGTCACGCTCGCCGAGTGGTGGACCGCCCGACGCGGCGGTGCCGGAGTGACACTCCGGGAGGCGGCGGCGTACGTCCCCGCCCAGATCGCCGGCGCGATCGCGGGCGCGATCCTGGCGGACGCGATGTTCGGCGAACCGCTGGTGAAGTGGTCCACGCACGACCGCTCGGCCGGGAACCTCCTCCTCGGCGAGGTCGTGGCCACGGCCGGCCTGATCCTGCTGATCTTCGGCCTGGCCCGCACCGACCGCCTCCGCTTCGCCCCCGTCGCGGTCGCCTCGTACATCGGCGCCGCGTACTGGTTCACCTCCTCCACCTCCTTCGCCAACCCGGCGGTCACCGTCGGCCGCGCCTTCACCGACACCTTCGCGGGCATCGCGCCCGGCTCGGTTCCCGGCTTCGTCGGCATGCAACTCGTCGGCGGCGTGGCCGGGCTGGCGCTGGTCGCGCTCGTCTTCATGCGCGGAGCCGAGCGAGGAGTCGAGCGCGAAGCCGAGCACCGAGGGGTGAGCGAAGCCGCCGTGCCCGCACGCCCGGCCGAATGAGCCGTACCTCGCGGGTCGTGGTGATCGGCTACGGCGACTGGACGGGACCGGCCTCGGCCACCCTGATCGGCGTGGGCCGGCCGGCGAGGGACGCGGCGCGGGCGGTGCCGGACCTGGTCGGCTGATCCGGGCTGTGGCGGACCTGCTCGGCTGATCCGGGCGGAGGTCCGTCGGCCGATCCGGGGCGGAGGCCGTCAGCCGGAGGTCGTCAGTCCGACGTCTTCAGTCGGAGGCGTCAGCCGGCGATCTTCAGCATCTGCCCCATCGCGGCCACCACGGACGGCTCCACCCGGTAGTACACCCAGGTGCCGCGGCGTTCGGAGGTGAGCAGTCCGGCCTCGCGCAACTTCTTCAGGTGGTGGGAGACGGTGGGCTGGGAGACGCCGACGTCGGAGATGTCGCAGACGCACGCCTCGCCGCCCTCGTGCGAGGCGACCAGCGAGAACAGGCGCAGCCGCACCGGATCGCCGAGGGCCTTGAACATCCCGGCGGTGCGCTCGGCCTCGTCGGCGGTCAGCGGCCGTTCGGTCAGTGGCGGGCAGCAGGGCACCGCGACCTCGGCGGCCGGCTCGCGCTCCAGCAGGGGCAGTGCCTTGGCATTCGACATACATCTATGTTGACACATGTCGAAGTAATCGAGGGTGGGTGTAGGCGTCCAAGAATTCGATAGCTGTCTATGTTGACGTCTGTCGATACAGGTGGGACTCTGGCGGAGCAAGGAGATCGACGGATGTCGAAACAAAGCCAAAGGGGAATCGTCGTGAGCGCGTCCAACACCGGCCACCTGCCCGTAGTGGTCGTCGGAGCAGGCCCGATCGGCCTGGCCGCAGCCGCCCGCCTCGTCGAGCGCGGTCTGGAACCGCTGGTCCTGGAGGCCGGCCCGTCCGCCGCCACGGCCGTGCGGGGCTGGGCGCACGTGCGCCTCTTCTCGACCTGGGCCGAGGTCACCGACCCGGCCGCCGAGAAGCTGCTCGCCCCGACCGGGTGGGTGCGCCCCGACGCCGCCGCCTATCCCACGGGCGGCGACTGGGCCGAGCGCTACCTCCAGCCGCTGGCCGACGTCCTCGGCGACCGGGTCCGCTACGACGTGACAGTCACCGGTGTGGCCCGCGCGGGCCGGGACCGCATCGTCGACGCGGGCCGCGAGGAGCAGCCGTTCACCGTGCACCTGCGCACCGCCGACGGTCACGAGGAGCGGATCACCGCCCGCGCGGTCATCGACGCCTCCGGCACCTGGTCGACCCCCAGCTCGATGGGCGCCAACGGTCTCCCCGCCCTCGGCGAGAAGTCGGCGGCCGGCCACATCTCCTACCGCGTCCCGAACCTCGACGACCCGGCCGTACGCGCCCGGTACGCGGGCAGACGCACCGCGGTGGTCGGCTCCGGCGCCTCCGCCTTCACCGCCCTCGCCCACCTGGCCGACCTGGCGAAGCAGGAGGCCGGCACCCACGCGGTGTGGATCCTGCGCCGCGGTATCGGCGCCGGCACCTACGGCGGGGGCGAGGCCGACGAACTGCCCGCCCGCGGCGCCCTCGGCCTGCGCGCCAAGGCGGCCGTCGAGGACGGCTACGCCTCCGCGGTGACCGGCTTCCGTACGGAGGCCGTCGAGCGCGACGGCGACCGCCTCGCGCTCGTCGCGGACGACGGCCGCCGCCTCGACCCGGTGGACGAGGTGATCGTCCTGACCGGGCTCCGCCCCGACCTCTCCTTCCTCTCCGAGATCCGCCTCGGCCTCGACGAACGCCTCCAGGCCCCCACCGCCCTCGCCCCGCTGATCGACCCCAACGTGCACTCGTGCGGCACGGTCTACCCGCACGGCGTGAAGGAGCTGTCCCACCCCGAACAGGGCCTCTACCTGGTCGGCATGAAGTCCTACGGCCGCGCCCCCACGTTCCTCGCCATGACCGGCTACGAGCAGGTCCGCTCCATCGCCGCGGCACTCGCGGGCGACCAGGAGGCCGCCGAGCGGGTCGAACTGACCCTGCCGGAGACCGGAGTCTGCGGCGGCGCGGGCCTGTTCGACGAACCGGGCAACGCCGAAGAGCCGGCCGGCGGCTGCTGCGCCACCCCCACCACGCTCCAGATCGGCACCGGCGGCTGCTGAACTGCCCGCCCAATCCAGGAGGTTCGCCATGACATCCCGCGTACAGCTCGCCCTCCGCGTCCCCGACCTCACCGCGTCCGTCGCCTTCTACACGAAGCTCTTCGGCACCGAGCCCGCCAAACTCCGCGACGGCTACGCCAACTTCGCCATCGCCGAGCCCCCGCTCAAGCTCGTCCTCATCGAGGGCACGGCAGGCGAGACGACCCGCATGGACCACCTGGGCGTGGAGGTCGACAGCACCGAAGCCGTCCGCACCGCCACCACCCGCCTGACCGAAGCCGGCCTGCCCACGGCCCAGGAGAACGACACCACCTGCTGCTACGCCGTCCAGGACAAGGTCTGGGTCCACGGCCCCGGCCAGGAACCCTGGGAGGTGTACGTGGTCAAGTCCGACGCCGACACCCTGACCAAGCAGCAGACGAGCCCCTGCTGTGCCACCCCGACCACCACGGAAGCCTGCTGCTGACGCCCTCCACACCAGCGGGGCCGTGACCGGAACGGGGGACCGGTCACGGCCCCGCAGCCCTGACGGGGCGAGTCAAGCAGTGCCGGCACCAGCGCCGGAACCGGAGCACCAGCGGGGCCGGATCACCGACGAGCGGCTCCACAACGCGACGCCGATCTGAAAAAACCGTTCCGGAAACACCGAAACCCTCAGCTCACGGCCACACCAAGCAATAAGGCTGATGCCCCGCCTCATGCAGCCGATGCGAGAAGTCCTGCCACTCATGCAGCGAATGGGGGTGGGAGGGCGCTGACCTGGGGTTTCGCAGGGAAGTGTGCGTTGACCTGGGGAAACTCCTCTCGGTAGTTCTCACAGATCAACGCTGTTTCCCAGGCTCATGTGCCCTGGATGTGCCCTCGCGGGTTCTCACCAAAGAGCGCCTTGCTCGGCTGACGGGCGGGTAGTGGGCGGCGTCGCCGCCAGGCTCACTCGCGTATTGACGTTGATGGCACGAGGTTCCGTCGTCACGGCGCCCGCCTCACGCAGATGCCGGACGGCCTCGATCACTTGCGCGGGCCGGTAGACGGTCTCCAAGAGGGCGTATCGCTTGAGCTCTGGGATGGTTCGCCCGCCGGGGGTGTCGGAGATGAAGTCGTGCAGGATCCGTCGCAGCGGAGCCGTATCCGGTTCGAATACGAGATCAAGCATCTGCTGTTGGGTGTCCCTGGGGTCGCGGTAGCGGACGCCATACGAAGGGTCCACCTTCCACATCGCATCCTTCATCTTCTCCAGCCCCAGTTCGCGCTGGGTGCCGAAGATCAGGTAGAGCATCCTGCCGCCCTCATCGACCATCTCGAAGTACAGCGTGTGCGTGAAGCCAGCCTGGCGCAGCGTGTTCCGGTATTGCTCGCGCAGGAAGTTGAACTTGCCCGAGGGCGGCTGCTGGAAGACGCCTTGCCACTCCTGGCTTCCGAAGGCTTCGTCGCCGAGTTGGCGGTGGCCATCGTGCTTCTCGGCGAACCGGGTGAGGAAGCCGGGCTCGAAGGTCACCATCACTTCGGTGCTGGGATGGCGCCCCAGCTCCTGGAGGAGCGAGAAGGGGATGTCAGGTCCGCCGAAGCTGTCCAGCAGGACGAAGAGGGGTTTCCCCAGTGATCCGATGCCACGCAGCTTCTGTAGGAGGGCCGGGTGGAAATCTCCGTGACGGATGTCCACCGCTATTCGTTTGGTGATGTCGTCCGTTTGCCGGGAACGGACGAGCTCCATCTGGCGCTGTAACTCCTCGACGCGCCGGGCGTCCTCCTCCATGAGGATCACGCGCATACGTTTCGGGAACCTGTGCAGAGCCTCGGCGAAGACTTCGTAAGCGATGACCGGGGAGCCGGGCTCGCCCTGTTTGTAGACGCCGGCACCCGCGAAGCCTTCGGCGTAACTGATCACGTCGAGCCGTGACAGCAGAATCGGCGCCCAGGCTTCCAAGTACCGCTTCAGCAAGTCATGTTTGGCCGCCGTGTGCGGATCGCGTTCCCACACGGCATCCTTCGGTACGGCCACGATCGGTCCCCCTACTCCCGTCGGCCCCGCTGGGGAGAGGGTCACACACCGTTGCCATATGCCACCAGAGTGCGTACGGCGTCTGCTGGACTTTGGCCGTTAATGGGCTGCTACAGGCAGTCGGGACGGCATCTCGTCCCAGGTCGCTCCGTCGAGTTCGCGGCCGCCTGACTTCGGGCTGCGGCCACCCCATTGCTTGAAGAAGAAGGGCACTTCAGCGTGGTTGCAGGCGTCGCGGATGTCCACCAGCCACTCCTCCTTCACGGGTCGATGGTGGGGCCCGGACTCCCCACCGGCAATAACCCAGCCGATGCCGTCCAGCTTCAGACCGGTAAGCGGACCGAGCAGAGGCTCACAGGACAGGAAGCGCACGGCAGCGGGAACTTGTCGAAGGTCGTCGACACGGTCCAGGTGATCTGCATCTTCGACGGACACGCCCATCCACAGGTTGGAGGGCCAGTCGAGGTCGCCGGCCACACGTCGCAGCCTGCGGGCTCTCTTGGTCAGTAGCTGGTACGTGTGCTGCGGGGTCTCGGCAATCACCTGGAAGACCTGCCGGACGAAGTCCAGGGGGACCTTGGCATGGAAGAGGTCGCTCATGGAATTGACGAAGACCATTCGCGGGGCCTTCCACTGACGGGGAATGGCCAGTGCGTCAGGGTGAGGAGTGAGGCCGAAGCCCGGGCCTGATGTCCGGGGATCCCCGTCAGTCTGGTACTTGGCAACGCCCATGGCCTTGAGACGCCTGGATAACGTCAAGGCGTAGCAGTTGTCACACCCTGGGGAGATCCGGTCGCATCCTGTGGTGGGATTCCAGGTCGCCTCGGTCCACTCGATTGTGCTGCGATCGCCCATGGGTCCCCTCCCGTAGCGGGTGGGCACTGGTCATCAGCGCTTTCCCACCCAGCGCTTCGACTGCGCTGCCTAACGAGCGACGTGCCGAACTGACACGCGATCGCCCCCCATCCTTCACGTCGAACAGGTGTTCTGTGAAGGGGGTGTTGGGATCGAAAGCCGATGGGTGCCGCTCGCCGATCTCAAACGCAGCCTGCCCCAGCACCGCCGGGCTTGTGACCAGGACCAATTCGCTGCCGAGACCCGCAGGTTCTTCCATCGACGTCAACGACAGCCGGACATGGTCCGCGGCTACCTTCGGCGGCCCCCACGTCCGCTACACCCTCGAATCAGATTGTGCGCCAGCCGCATTTACCCGATCCATGTAGTCCGAACGAAGACGTTTGACCTCTTCTTCTATCGTAATCAACGTTCCCCTTTCGTCCCGGAATGGACGGTTAGGGTCGCCTCGGAACGACAACCAGTTGAAGCTAGTTACTACGGCGTAGGAGTGATCTACGATCAAAACCTTTGCGTGGGTATCGCCCAGACGGATAAATCTAAAATTCTCAAATTCGGCAGCCAAGCTTTGAAGCTTCTTCTCTACAGCCCTGTCGCGCTCATTAACGGACTTCCCATCATCAATTCCGTATCCGATCACGACTGCGACGTCTGACTCCAGTAGCCTCCGGACACTCTTAATGAAACGATCGTTGACTACTGCCGCTCGAATCCACGGCGAGATGATCAATAGCTGCTCTTGAGCCGTGTTAAGGGCGTCAACAAGCAGCGGTGCGTGCTCGTGCACCTCAAGTACGCGCACGGGGATACGCTTCAGCGTGACCTCTGCATCGTCTAGACGCTTGGCTACACCAGTTGCTAGATCGACCAGTTGCTCCCTCTTCTCAACGGATGCACTTTCGGCCTGTTCTTCCAAACTGGAGAGTTGAACTCGAAAATTCTCCGTTGTTCTCCTGATTGCTTCAACCTCGGCATCATCCGCGCGTTGCTTGATAAGTTCTTCACCAAGCAGCGCATCGACCACGGGATCGACGTCCCTCAGCGACCCAACAATGCCAAGCTTGCGCAGACCCTCTGCTTTCGCGAAAGCTAGATCGTGCTCCTCGCTGACCCTGCCATCGATTGCAAATTGGACATAAATTTCTTCGGAGCGATCAACTGATTCGAAAATAAGAGCAAGCGCACGCACAAAGAACTTCTCCCTCTTCCCATCGAGGGTCATTACTGTGAGTAGATCATGTTGGGCAGTCTCCGTGATGCGGCGAAGAACTGATGCAACACCGGAGGTATCCTCTGGGCTCACCGTCGGAGGATCCGCGGGAAAGGCGGGAATCTCCAAGATATCCAAATCCCTCAGATCCCGAGGGCGCCAGCGCATGGATTTCTCGATAAAGACGTATTTTCGCGTCAGACCATCGTATGCCATCCGGAGTGTTCGCTCTTCAGGGGTGATATCTGTGAGCTCTTTTGCAGCTCTCTTACCGCGGTCAGAAAGAACATAGTGAACCGGCTGCGCATTGCTTCTGCCGGCAACGGCAATAATGTGACCTGAGACGACAAGCCGCCCCATGGCTGCATCGACGACCTCCACAGGAAGTACGAGAAATCCTGCGATGTCATCGCTTACGGAGAGTCCAGCCTCGATGCTGCGCAAGATGAACTCGTCGAGAACGCTTAGCGACTTCTTTTTCAGGAGCCTGCAGCGAATAGGGACATCCCAATGAGGTAGGCCCACCTCTCTGTAAGTCACCAGCCTATATCCGGGACGCTTGGACAATCTCCGGACAGTCTCCTCGACGGGGAATTCACTCATTCTTTCGCCGCCGTTTCAATAGTGCAGTCGTTGGAGCGAACCATGTAATTATAGATTCGATACAAAGGGTTGACGGAATCTGGAGACGATTCAATGAAGCCGGCGTCACCTACAATTACAAGTCCATCTCGCGCGCGAGACACAGCGACATTCACGCGCTCCTCGCTCCGAAGAAACCCTAGTTCCCCATTGTCATTCGATCTCGTGATACTAAAGATGGCGATATCGGCTTCTTGTCCCTGATATGAATCTACAGTTGCGACCTTAACTTTCAGTAGCGATCGTCCCAGTTCGCCACCAGCGAGAGTTTCGGTAATCTCGCGCCTTTGCGCTTCGTAGCCTGTTAGGACAGCAACGCTCAAGTAACCTGACTGCTGCTGCTCTGCAACCCACTGAAGGCGATCTAGCACCCCAGCGATTACGCGGGCCTCACCCTTGTTGCGCATACTTTTCCCGGAACGGCTCTCCCGCTTGTCTGGCCGCTTACGTGTATCCATCCAAACGACAGCGGTACCCAAGGCCATCTCTACAACAGGTGACAGTCTTCGAGTTTCTGAAGTAAGCCGACCGTCATAGAAGGTTTTACTCACCAGCTGGCCGATAGCAGGGTACATACGGTGCTGATGTGTCAGGGAAAATTTACATGAATCAGGTAGACGCTCGGAAAGAACCGAGAAGAGCGTTTCACGAATCTGTTCCCGCGTGAGATTAAATTGGTCCAGGAGGGAAGGCGCTTCCAGGGTTTGCTCGACAAAGGGAGGTAGTTGGCGGTTATCCCCCACAAGTACCCACCGACGGCTAGCTGCCAAGGGAACAAGAGACTCAGTGGTTGTGGCCTTCGATGCCTCATCGATGATGCACAAATCAAACTGCATTGAATCGGCTCCCGGAACGCCCATTAGTCCGACGCAGGTAGCCGCCACAACCTGTGCGCGAGCTATGAGTACAGCCGTGAAATCCTTGCTTCTGCCGAAGCGTTCTTCCCAGTCAGAGGCAATGGCCTGAAGATTCGTCAAACGTGGATCATCAACGGCAGATCGAGATAGGGCCGACTTGATAAGGTCTTCGGTTGAGATATTGCTATCCTTCCCCATCTCCTCAATTAGGATCCGACGAGCGGTTTCGCGATGATTAATCTGAACTTGAAGATCCTCACGCCATTCTCCAAGTCGGGCTTCCATCTCGACGAGATTCTCGCCAAGTGGTCCGCCTGTTTCCAGACGAGAAGCGAGATCCAGCCCGATCTGGATGAACTGTTCAGCTGCTGCAGCGAGCTCAGTCCCAGATCCGTTTTGTGCAGCGCTCTCGACGGTCGATGCCATATCGAGGATTGGTCCAGCCATGGAGTTTATGCGCTCGATTTCTTGTACCAACGCGCGTCGACTGCTTTGCTCACTATCTAGTTGAGATTCCAGCTCCAGCGCCCGCTCTTGACGGCGCTGCAATTCGAGTGCTGAGTTTTTTAGATCTGTAGCGTCGAGGTCGATTCCGAGGCGCGCGGCATATTCCTTAATGAATTCTCGACTCGCGTTTAGGACAGAAGTTCGCCACTTGTCCATTTGTGGAATAATGGACAATGGCTCAACATCTTGAGCAAGCCTGTCTGAACGTCCCAGTCGAAGCAGGGTAGCCGTGGGTTCCAATTCTTGAATGCGCAGCAATGCATTGTCCAGTGCAATGTGAGTTTGTGAGGTAAGTACGATCCTCGACTGGGGATTGCTTCGGAGATGCTGTGCTACAAGTTCGGCAATAAAGGTCGTCTTGCCAGTTCCTGGAGGTCCTTGAACAAGTAGAAAATCGCGAGCGCCCAGCGAGGCCGCTACCGCTTCCTTTTTGGCTTCGTCGAGATTCGCTTGTGCGTAGTGACCGATCTCAACAGGCTGCGGCGTAGTGCTCTTGCGTGGATCCAGAAGAATATCTCGCAGATCCGGGCGTGTGGATTTTCGATTTACGATCTGATCCAGCGCATCGCGCTCCCTCTTGAGTTTGGATTTAGATGCCTCTGAATCGAACTCGAGTGTGCCGTGCCTAGGTAGTTCGGCGGCATTTCCTTTAGTGATGTAAAGAATGGCTTCGTTATTTTCGACCCCTTCAACTTCACCAAATAGAACTCGGCGATTGCCGGAACGGACGAGCCTCGACTCTCCAGGCTCCAATCCTGAACCATCGGCCACCGTGAACCGAACTCTGTTCCCATCACGGCGAAACTTGTCGTAGGTGACCCGAGTTCCTCGTCCGTTCTCAAGGAAGAACTTGGCATTGAGGGTTGAGCGCCAATCCGAGAAGGCTCCTTCCTCAGCAGAGAGGATCTGAGACTCTGCTCTCTCAGCATCCCTCTCAGTGACCATTTCCATCTGGTTAGCGAGCTCGCTGGCTGCTCTGACTGGATCCGTGGGGACGCTGAGGCGTAGCTTTACCTTTGGGCGGTGCCAATTGGCTCTTGCGAATTCAAGAAGCTGTGCTGGCGCTCTCTGAATGCGAAATACTCGAAGGATGCCTTGGCGCGTTCGATGGGGCTGAGTGCGGAGGATGTACGTTTGTCCCGCGATCTGCAAGTCGGGAACAGCACCGACGCGAGCATCATAGGACAGTGCGCCAACGGCAGCAATGTCTTCTAGGATCTGCTCCTTGGTTGCATTATTTTGATACTGCTTGCGAAATGCCTCTATGGTTGAATTTGGAAGATCCAGGAACAGCTCAATTTCTGGATTTCTCCGTTGCTCTCTGGCGTCTTGAATTACTGACAGTTGGGCACGGAGAACCCCGGCACTTTCGGCGCGTTCTTCTGTATTATTTGACAGGCATGGGGCTAGTGTTGAATAAATTTCTGGGGGCAGATCTAGCGTCTCAAAGCTGGCTCGTACTGCCGTTTCGTCAGCAGGGATTTGTCCAGATAGGCAGACAATGGCTAGGACCGTAAAGGAGTAGATATCGTAAGCGGCTGTTGGAGTTCTGGTTCCGCGTTCATCGGGGGCATAAGGGATTGTGCCCAAAGGTGCCATAGTTTGCCCAAGGCTTACGGTTTCTGCGAGCCTCGTGGTTCCGAAATCTGCAACCTTGAAGCGCCCATTTTCTGAAACGAGGATGTTCTCTGGCTTAATGTCGCGGTGGACGAAACCTTCTGAGTGAATTACCTCCAGGCCGGATAGGATATCTCTTGCAATCGGCCAGAAATCGTCCCAGCCTTCAATTTTTAGGGTTTCGAGCCCGTCAAGGAGATCTTTTTCGAGCCATTCGAAGACCAGATAGGGAGCGCCATCGTCGCAACGCCCCCAATCAATCATTCGAGCCAGGTTCGGGTGGTCCCCGAGAGCTTGGTAGGCGCTTAGCTCGTTAGTCCATGCCGCCTTCAGAACGCGATCGTCAAGAATCCGGGAAGGGTTGAATACTTTAACTGCGACAGTTCTGTTATCGTTTTCAAGATCCACAGACTTAAACAACTTCGCATGCCCGCCCTCGCCCGTGGGAGTGTCAGGCAAAGCGAAGCGCTGACCAATGATGATCGGCAACGTTGGTTCCTCCCGCTCGAATGTCGCTGCCCAGCACCCCTTGGGGACGGGCGTCCGGGGATGCCACGTCTCGGTGGGGCACGCTCAGTTGTACAACAGTCACTCAGCCAGTGTGTGGGCTTATGGACACTTAGCCGGCGCGGAGGCAGAAGATGCGCGGCACCGAGGCCACCAGCATGGACACAGTCGCCCGGGAGCTGGAGTTGGCGGCCGAACTCGGCCTGCGCACCAGCCTGCACGTGGACGTTGTAGGCGGGGCCGTCGCCGCTCTGAGCGAGCACGGTCTACTGCGAGAAGATGGGGTTCGGATCGCCGATGACCGGCCGGGCGCTGGCCGCCGGCCTGCGCTCCCGCGACTTGCTCGCCTTCACCACCGTCGACGCCGCCCCCTTCCGCGGACTCGACGCCCGAACGGGCAGCATCACCCCCAGCAAGGACGCCGACGTCATCCTGCTGCGCACCGACGGCCTGACCGTCTTCCCCGCCACCGATCCTGCCGCCACCATCGTCAGCCACGGCCACTCTGGCATGGTCGACACCGTCCTCGTCGCCGGCCGCATGGTCAAACGCGACGGCGTGCTGGTGGACGTCGACCTGCCGGCGCTGCGGACCCGGCTGCTCGCATCACGCGACCGGATCGCGGCAGCCGCCAACATTCCACTCGACGGCCACATGGCGTCCGCAGCCGGTATCGGAGTAAGCGGCCTCGACTTCGAGAGGGTTCGATTCGCTGCTCGATACCGAGCGAACCCGGCTCTGCCCGGCACGTCAATCGCCTTGGCGTCGCCTGGAGTTCAAAGATCAGCCGAGAAGCGCGATGTGGATGGCCAGGGTGCCGAGTGCTTCCTTGTCGGGCGGGTAGATGGCGCGGATGTTGGTGAGTTGCTCGTCGCGGGTGGCGTTGGGGTTGACATTGGTGGGCCCCTCGCCGTCCAGCAGCGCTTCGAAGTTCGGGTACTCGCTGACCCGCTTGACGTTGACCTCGCAGGTCTCGTCGGTGCCCTTAATACGGAAGCGGATGGTGTCGCCGGCGGCGAGGTCTGCGAGGTGGGGGTACTTGACGCGTACCTCGATGGTCTTCTCGCCTGATGCGACGAGGTCGAAGTACTGGCGGTAGAGGTTGAGTTCGCGGACGCGGCCGGTGGTGTTGCTCATGGGGCGGGAATGCTCCTGGGCGCTGGTGCGGTGATCAGGCGGCCGATCTCGGCTGCGGAGTACGAGCGGAAGAAGTGACGGGGGTCGGACAGCATTGTCTCGGTCATGGCCAGCAGTTGGTCGGCGTACTGGGTGACGGTGCCGGGCCACTCCCGGGTGTCGAGCATCCAGTGGGCGGCTCCCTCGGGCAAGGGGGCATGGCCTGCGCGGATGAGGGACTTGGAGAGTTTCGCGCCGGTGTCGGTGACGACCTGTGGGCAGAACAGTCGGGCGGGTAACTGGGCACGGGTGAGGCCGACGGCCTGGAGGGCTTCGTCGACCAGGAGGGAGCCGAAGACCCAGTCGCCGCCCTTGACCATGACGTACAGGGTTTCCCGGCTCGGTGTGCTGGTGAGGGTGAGTTCCTTGACCAGGTTGCGGTACAGAGTCGCCAGGTCGAGGTAGGCGCCGGCGGCGGGCGTGATGCTGGCTCGGTAGGGGCCGTGGTGGAGACAGACCGCGGAGACAGCGGCGGTTTCCCGGTCGGTGAGGAGGACGCTGGTGCGTTCGGCGTGCTTCTCGGCCCAGCCGCAGCCGTGGTGGGGGCACGGGACTCGGAGGTGTGGGGTGCCGGTGGAGGGGGCCAGCCACCAGCGGGCTGCGTCGATGCGGGGGAGGAGCCGTAGCCAGGTGCGGCGGAAGTGTTCGCCGGCTTGTTGCTGGGTGTAGGTCTCGACGCGGTGGGGGATGCCCAGGCGCCGGGACAGGACCGTGAACAGGGGTTGGTATAGCGCGGTGACGAGGTCGGTCAGGGCCTTCTCGCCGAGGGCCTGGGCGTAGGCGCGCTGGTAGCGATGTCCGCTGGCTGGGTCTGTGGCCAGTTCGTACGGGGCGTTGTCGAGGGCGCTGAAGACGACCGTGGTGGGGATGCCGAAGCGGTCGCGCAGGCGGGCGGCCATGGCGAAGGCGAGGGACTGGACGAGCGAGGTGCCGATGTGCGGGGCGCCGTTGATCTGAGTACCGACGACCAGCACGATCCGCTCGGGTGGGGTGGCCAGGATGCGCGGGGTCAGGACGTCCTCTGCGCGGAGAAGTGCGTTGGCGAGGACGGTGTTCGGTGAGACGGGGTGGGTCGTCATAGGTGTCCCCTTGAGGTTGGGGTAGAGGGGGCATCGGCCCGAGTTCTAGAGGGGGACGTCGGTATGCGTTTCGTCCTTGGCCGCGGTGACGTACGGGTGCTGGAGCGCGGCACGGAGGGCGTCTGTGTCGGTGAGGGTGTCGTCGTCAGGCAGCTCGAACCATCCGCCGAACCAGTCGTCGAGCAGCTCCAGGCCGGGGGCGACGAGCCAGGAGTTGGTGGAGAGGTGTCGTACCGGCAGATCGTCCCAGCTGGCTGCGGAGCCGGTTGGGACGGCGTAGTAGAGACGCCCGTTGGGCCTGTCATAGAGCACGGGGCCGACGGAGGTGCCAGTGCCGCGCAGGTAGGCCAGAGCCAAGAGACCGATCTCGGCGGAGGTGCGCACCACGTCCCAGCCGTCGCCGATCTTCAGCAGCCGCAGTCCCGGCACCTCGTTCACCATGGGTGCGCTTCGCAACGCGTTACGCACGGACATCACACATCTCCCTGCCGCCGAAGGCTATGGCTCGTGCTGAGTGACGAGGCGGATCGCGTGGTCGGCGTGAGGGGGCGGACCACGATCAGACGAGCGCCTGCTGTCGTTATCTGCCGCTTGCGCTCGGCACCGAGGCCCTTCGGGCCGAGGTGGCTGAGAGAGGGAACCACGGCCCCGTAGGCATCTGGAAGGTCGAGCGCGTCGAGCAGACCGACGAAGGCGGGGGAGCGGATGATCACTGTGGCGTCGCGCTCGGTGAAGACGCCGCACAGCGTCAGTTCGTGCTGGTCGCAGTATTCGGTGAGGCAGTCGACGAGCGCCGTATGGCGGGACACTGCGCCGGTGACGTGGCGCAGGTAGCCGAAGACCTGAGGGAAGGCGACGGAGCGGCGTTCGGTGATGAGGTCGTCGTCCATGCCCACAGCGTCGGCCGTCGTGAACGGCCTCGAAATGACCTGCTGTTGTACTTCCGTTGCACTTCGCGCCCCACGTCGTCACCGACAGTGCTTCCATACGTGACGGAGGGAGGTCATCCGTGATCAGCGTGCAGCAATGGACGGGTCGGGAGGCGAGCGCCCTGCGCGCCGCGTTGCGAATGAGCACGCGCGCGTTCGCCGAGCACCTCGGTGTCGCGCTGCGCACGGTCGCGAAGTGGGAGAGCCTCGGCGCGGAGACGCAGCCCCGCCCGGACACCCAGGCCATCCTCGACACTGCGCTCGCACGGGCGGATTCCGCCGCCCAATCCCGGTTCGAGGCAGTGCTGTTCCCTGAGCGGAAGAGCGCGCGGCCGGCGGACTACGAGACGTGGACCGAGGACATCGAGCGCGCTGTCGTCTGCATCAGCCGCCAGGACTTCCCTTTCGCCTCAACCCTATTGAACCGCTGGCTGGCCAGCCGTGCACCCCAGCAGCTGGACGACAAGGGCCTCTATTTGTACGGCCGTTCCCTGGTGCTCCTTGGCGACCTCCAGCGCGATCAGGGCGCAATCCTCGGCCCACTCTCAGCCCGCCACTCCTACCTCAGCGCCCGCGGCATGTTCACCGAGCTCGACATCCCGCGCCGGGTCGCCCAGATCGAGCTGTCCCTCGCTGTCGTCCAGGAGATGTCCGGCCATCTGGAATCCTCCGCCCGCCACTACGAACTCCTCGCTGCGGACGAGCGGTTGAGCTTGCGTGACCGTGCCAGGGCGCGGCTCTGGGTGGGTACGGCGCTGAGCAAGGAGGGCGACAACGAATACGCCACCGGTGTCATGGTCGAGGCCACTCGCTCCTTCGAGGACCTGGGCGAGCCGGAGGACTGGTCGGTCGCCCACCAGAAGCTGGCCCTGGCCCACCGCGGCGCCGGCGACCTGAAGCAGGCCCTGCACTACATCGACATCGCGCGGACCACCGGCACGGTCGACTCCCCGATGCAACGGGTGCGGTTGGACACCGCATACGGGCACATCCTTCTGTCGGATGCGGCGACCCGCAATGATGGGCTGTCCGTCCTCGATCAGGCGGCACAGGTGGCCCGCCAGTACGGGCTGAGCCACCAGCTGCGCAGCATCGAGGGCATCCGCAAGGACCAGCAGGGATGAGCCAGGGAGTGCCAGTGCCGGAGCACGAGCAGCGCCAGATCACCGATGAGCAGTTCCATGACGCGACGCTGATCTGGAACTACCACCAGATGGGCCACGAGCAGCGGCCCTGCTCGGCGGCGATCGGCCTGGGCAGCCACGACCTCGAGGTGGCCACCGCGGCTGCCGATCTGTACCGCGCCGGCCTCTTCCCGGTCGTGGTGTTCAGCGGCGGCAACAGTCCCACCACCCGGGCCCGTTTCCCGCGCGGCGAGGCGGTGCACTACCGCGAGCATGCGCTGAGTCTGGGTGTGCCGGACGAGGCGATCCTGGTCGAGCCGAAGGCGGCCAACACCGGCCAGAACATCACCTTCTCCCGCGAGCTGCTGGCCGAGGCCGGCATCGCAGTGGAGTCGCTGCTGCTGATCTCCAAGCCGTACATGGAGCGCCGCTCGTACGCGACGTGCCGCAAGCTGTGGCCCGAGGCGGAGGTTGTCTGCGCCTCCGAGCCACTGGAGTTGGACGACTACATCAAGTCCATCGGCGACGAGAAGCTCGTCGTCGACATGCTCGTCGGCGACCTGCAACGGGTGATCGAGTACCCGAAGCTCGGCTTCGCCGTCGAGCAGGACGTACCGGGGGATGTGTATGACGCTTACGAGCGCCTTCTGCGCGACGGATTCGACAGCCGCCTCATCGGCACCTGACCCGTCCCACGCCGGTTCGCCGGGCGGGGTGTGCGCGATCCACCAACCGAACCTGTTCCCGCGGCTGTCCACGGTGGCGAAGCTGTACGCCGCCGACCGGTGGATCGTCCTCGACGACGTCCAGTTCGCCCGGCGCGACTACCAGCACCGGGCTCGTCTGGCGGCCCTGGATGAGCCCGCTCGGCAGCAGTGGCTCACGCTCCCGACCCGCCTTCCTCATGGGCGCCAGACACCGATCGGCCAGGCACGGCTCGCCGAACCCGGCCGATCCCGTCGCACCGCCAGCCTGTTGACACGCCAGTACTACGGCCGCAGCCGCTACTGGCCCGCGGTGCGCGAAGTCCTGGACGCGGTTCTCGATCAGTTCGAGGACACCGACCGTGTATCCGACGTTGCCAAGGCGTCGACGGTCGCCCTGCTCACCACGTTGGGCTGGAGCGGCGAGATACTGCGCAGCAGCGCGATTCCGACCCGGGCGGGTCGGTCTGAGAGACTCGCCGACCTCGCCGCGGCCACCAGCAGCACCCACTACCTCTGCGGCACGGGCGGCTGGCGCTACCTCGACACTCAGGCGTTCGATGGCCACGGCATCCAGGTGCTGTCCTTCCACACCCCTGTGGACACGGGCGACCCACTCTGGCGGTGGGCCCGCCACATCAGCAGCCTCTGGGCGCTGAGCCGGATTGGGCCGGAAGCCCTGGCTGCCATGCTGGCGGCCCAACGAGACCATCGGCTTATGGGGGGCTTCACGTGACCGAGCCGCAGGTGCCGGGCAAGAAGCCGTTCCTGTACGTCGTGGTGTGCGCGGCCGGGGTCGCCGGCGACGTCGGCAAGCTGATCACGGCAGCTCAAGAGGCAAACTGGGACGTCGGCGTGGTGGCCACTCCGCAGGGCCTGGGTTTCATCGACACGGAGGCGGTCGAGGCTCAGACCGGCTACCCGATCCGCTCGGCCTGGCGCTCGCCCGGCGATCCTCGTCCGCTGCCGCCCGCGGACGCCATCGCGGTGGCGCCGGCCACCTTCAACACGGTCAACAAGTGGGCGGCAGGGATCTCCGACACCCTTGCCCTGGGCATCCTGTGCGAGGCGTACGGCATGGGCATCCCCACCGCCGTCCTGCCGTACGTGAACTCGGCCCAGGCCGCCCATCCCGCATACCGGCAGAGCCTGGAGCGACTGCGCGAGATGGGCGTCCTGATCGGCTCGTACGAGCCGCATCGACCGAAGGCCGGCGGCGGGGCCGACCGTTACCGCTGGGAAGAGGCGCTGGATCTGCTCACTCCCAAGGTGTCCGCGCGGCCGTAATCAGCGCCGCCGTCCTGGTGGCGGCTGCGGCGCTGGAGGGGCTGCCCCCGGTTGGACAGGAGCTGCCTGGCGTGGTGTGACGCTGCGAGCCCTGGCTGCCTCCGCTTGCGGACCCGGGGCGTGGCGTTCGGCGAGGCGGCGGATGCGCCAGGTGAGTGCGCGGGCGGGGCTGTGGGCGTCGTCCAGGGTGCGCTGGCTAAGCGCCTGGTCGAGGACGGTGGCCGGGTTGTGTCCTGCTGCTTCAGCCTCGGCGAGCACAGTGGCGAGGGCGTCCCAGGCCGAGTCGGCCAGGACGCGCTCGGCGTGCTCCGGCACCGCCTCATGGAGGTGGTGGGCGAAGCGGCGCTTGGTCTGCGGGCTGGGCGCCCGGCTGGCGAGGCCGACCAGGACCGGCTCGGCGACCTGCGCGTACGCGACCTGCAGGTGGACGAGGGCTTGTTCCGCTGCTGCTTCCTGCTGGGCGTGCTGGCGGATGCGGTGCCAGTGCATCGCGTAGGCGACTGCGGTGAGCGCGACGTCCAGCAGCATCGCCAGCCCGGCACCGTCCCCGTGCCGTGTGGGGTCCTTCCAGATCGCCTGGACGCTGCGGCGCAGGACGCGTGTGCTGTCGAGGTCGGCGGCGATGCGGGAGCGGGTGGCGCGCTCGAAGACCGCCGCGGCCTGTTCGAGTTCGGCCTTCAGTGCCGCTGGTGCGGTGACGGGCAGGAGGTCCAGTGCGGCGCCGAGTGCGACCAGCTGTCCTTGACCCGTGGGGTCGTCGCCGTGGGTGAGGTGGTGGGGGATGCGTTCGGTGGCGGCGGTGGCCTGGTGCCATGGGTTGCCCGGCCGGGCGGTGACCGGTTCGGGGCTGGTGGTGGCGAGGCGTTGGCGGATCTGGGGGAGGGAGAGGTCGGGGGCGAGGGTGGAGCCGGAGTAGAAGACCGGCTCGCCCTTGTCGTTGGTGTCGCCGGGCAGGGCGAAGTTGCAGCCGAGTGTGTCGCCGGATGGGCCGCGCTTGAGGCGCACGGTCACACCCGTTGCCTCCAGCAGGGCGAAGAACTCTGTCTCATCCGCTGCGGCGGCGACGGCTCGGCGGACCCGCTGGCGCAGGACGTCACGGGTGGCAGCCTCCTGGCCCAGGCGCTTGGCCTTGAAGTGCTCTTTACTGGTGGGGCGTTTGGCGGCGGTGCCGTCGCCGGGCTTCAGCCGCCTGAGCCCGTAGTCGACCTCGATCTGGCGGGCCTCTCGCTGGACGGCGCGCTGGTCGTAATCACGCTGGGGGCGGCGGCCGTCCTGGCGGACGAGGGTGGCGGCGATGTGGATGTGGTCGTCGGCATGGCGGACGGCCACCCAGCGGCAGGCTTCCGTATCGCCTTCGGGGGCGATGCCGGCGGCGGCCACGATCCGGCGGGCGATGTCGGCCCACTGGGCGTCGGTAAGGATCGGGTCTTCGGGTGCTGCACGGACGGGGCAGTGCCACACGGTGTACTGGGGGGCCTTGTGGCCGAGCATCTTCACGGGCTGGTCGAGCTGTGCGACTAGCTGCGCCTCTACCTCCTTCGGGTCGCGGTGGGGGTTGCGGCCGGGGTCGGGGGCGAAGTCGTTCCAGGAGGCCACCAGGTGTGGGTCGACGTGCTCGTTGGCCCGGCCCTTGCCGAAGAGGTAGCCGATCGTGCGGCGCGTAGCGTGGGGCCCTTTGCCGAGGATGATCTTCGGGATCAAGGGCTCACCGCCCCTCGGTGATCTGGGCGACCGCGGTGTCCACCTCGGCGATGGATGCCTCGACGCGGTCCAGGAGCCGTTGCACGGTGTCGGGGTGGGGCCAGGCACTGTCCTTGGTGAGGTGCCACGTGAGCTGGTTGAGGTTGCTGCCGACCAAGCCGAGCTGCCCATTGGCGGCCATCAGCGTCTGCACCATGGCGCGGTAGTCGGCGACGGCTGCGGTGGGATCGTCGGCGCGGGCGGCGGCTAGCGCGCACTCGGCGACGTAGCCGCCGGGCTTCATGCGGCTCAGAACGGCGGCCTTCTGCACGAGGGCGAACTCGTCGTCGTTGTAACGGGGGTGGACGCGGCGCTCGCGCAGCTGCTTGTCACGCAGACGGCGACGCGGCGCAGGCTGTTGCGGCACGTTCGACGACGGCTCGCTGCCCCCAGTCCCGGTCGGCTCCCCTGGGCCGACCGACTCCGGTGCGCCTGCGCCGGATGCCTCCGCACCCTGCAGGGCGGGGGCCGGGTAAGGACTCCTTACCCGACAACTTGCTGCGCGTGTGACGGGGGTGCGGGGCATCTGCTTCTGGGGCATGGGGTGTTCGGGGTGCAGGTCGCGCATCGGAGTACTCCGTTGGTGAGGGGGCGGCAGGTGTGTCACGTGCGTCGCACCCGTCCCATGCCTGGTCAGGACAGGTACGGACACTCGGACAGGTACGGAGATGTCCGTCCCGGTGAGGACATCCGTCCCCGCGC
>NZ_MUBA01000182.1 GCF_002154575.1 Streptomyces bobili | reverse complement strand
CCGGTTCTCGGGGCCACGGGAGGCACACACCGCACCACACGGAACCACCGCACCGGACCGGACTCAGAGGAGGAGCCCGACGATGACGACGACCGCGCAGACGCCGAGGACGACGATCCCGGCCCCGCAGCGGCCCGTACCAGTACGCCCGACAGTGAGGGAAGAGGACGACGGCCACCGCAGGCACGGGAACCGGGACTGGAGTCAACTGATCGCGTCCGTACGGGAGTCGGGCCAGTACCCGACCACCGCCGAGGCCGAACGCGTCACCCGCATCGTCCTCTCCGCGCTGGGCGGCCATGTCACCGGCGACGAGCGCGTGGCCCTGGCCCGCGCGCTCCCGAGGGAGGCGGCGAGAGTGATCGCGTCGCAGATCCCGGCGACCCGTCCCCAGTCGGCGCAGGAGTTCGTCGACATGGTGGCGACCCGGATCGAGGGAGCCACCCCCGCCACGGCCCGCTGGGACGTCAGCTCGGTCCTCGGTGTCCTGCCGAACCTGATCGGCGACGACCTGACCGACCGAGTCCTGTCCCAACTCCCTCCGGGATACGCCCTGCTGTTCGGCCGAGCGGAACTGGCCTCCCGCACATCCTGACTCGCACGCCGCCGTTCCCTCTCCCGCCCGCCGCCGCCGACGTACGGCAAATCCGCTGGCGGCGGCACCGGGGCGGGGAAGACGCTGTGGGCATCCGCCGAGCGACCGGAACAGGCAGGTCCCCGAGTTGACGCGCCCCTACCCGGAGCCCGAGCCCGCGGAGCACGCGAGGTACGACCGGCAGGCAGGCAGGCAGGTCGCCGGCCGGTATCCGGGCCGAGACGTTCCTGCCTAACCGCCCACGCCCCAGCGCAGTCCCGCGACCGCGCCCAACAGCAGAGCCGGAAGGATCCACCACCACGGCATGGCTCTCCGTACCGAAGGCACCAGCCAGAGCGCCGCCGCGGCTCCGGCGGACCCGATGGTGACGACGCACGACAGAACGATTCCGGCGTACGCGTCGTCGTCCCAGGTACCGGACGGAGTGATGGTCAATGCCGTCCAGCAGAAGTACGTGGCGATGAGGGTGAGCAGGGTGAGGGGTACGGCGAGGACCAGGCGCAGGCAGCCGCGGTCGTCGTCCACGGGGGAAGGGCTGGTCATCAGCGCAGTGCGTTCCTTGCCTCGTTCAGATCGTTCGCGAACCCACGCCCGTAGGCCTGGGCGTCGTCGGTCTGCCAGTACGGCCCGCCGTTGTAACGCGCGGCGAGTTCCTGGTACTGGGCCGGTGTCATCTCCTCGGCCGGCACATCGGCGAACTCGCTCTCCGCTTTGAGCTGGGCCAGGTACTCCGAGGCGATGAAGATGTTCTGCCCGGGGTCCTGCAGGGCTGTCTCCACCGTGCCGCGCTGCTGGTCGGTGAGGTGCTCGGGGTCGTACCCGAGGACCTCGGCGCCACGACGCACCTGGATGGCGATGGGGCCCATGGACGTGTTGTCGGGGTCACCGCCGAGGCGCCACGGCAGGCTCTCGGGAGCGATCGGGCTCAGGGGAGAGTCCGCCTGTTCGCGGATGGTGTCGGTCATGTCGTCCAGGATGCCGGGCTGTCCTCCGATCTCCTGCCACGCGATACCGGCGACCATGTCCGGCGGCAACCCCGAACCGACGTACGGCAAATCCGCTGGCGGTGGCAGCGGGGCGGGGGAGACGCTGTGGGCATCCGCCGAGCGACCACCAGGACAGGCAGGCCCGGAGTTGACCGCGTACCTCACCACCCCCGACGGCACCCGCCTCGCCTACCGCGACGACACCCCGCCGCACCCGGACCCGACGGCACTCCCCGTCGTCCTCCTCCACGGCCTCGCGGGCCACCTCGGCGAGTGGGACGACCTGACCGCCCGCCTCCTGACCGACGGCCACCGCGTGGTGCGCTACGACGCCCGCGGCCACGGCGACAGCACACGCACCCCGGCCGACGTGACGAGACGGGCGGCGGTGCGGGACGCCGTAAGCCTCCTGACGCACCTGTCCCTGCCCCCGGCGGTCCTCCTCGGCCAGTCCCTGGGCGGCCTGACGGCCCTGCTGACCGCAGCGGATCACCCCTCGCGGGTGGCGTCCCTGATCCTGGTGGAGGCGGGCCCGGCGGGCCGTACGCCGGACCTGCCCGCGCAGATCGCGCACTGGCTGGACAGCTGGCCGACGCCCTTCCCCTCCCGCGCCGAGGCAACGGCGTTCCTGGGCCACGACAAGTGGGCCGACGGCCTGGACTGGCGACCGGACGGCGGCCACGCCCGAGTCGACCGGGACACGATGATCGCGGCGGTGGAGGCACTCTCCCTCTCCCCCGACGGCTACTGGGAACAGTGGTCCCGGATCACCTGCCCCACCCTGGTGATCCGAGCCGAACGGGGCGTGCTGCGGCAGGAGGAGGCGGAACGGATGCACGCCCACCGCCCGGCCGACACCACCCTGACAACCGTCCCGAACGCGGCCCACGACGTCCACCTGGACAACCCGACCGCCCTCTACGAAGCGACACGCGCCCACATACGGCGGCCCCCCGCCCCCGAGCCGGCCGAACACGCCAGGTACGCCGAGTACATCCGTGCCCTGGCCGACACCTCACCCTCCGAGGAACCGGCCCTGATCCGCCGAATCCTCACCGACCCGGACCGCCAGATGGCCGTCGCGGCGGTGATCCGCCATATGAACCGCCGGGGCGAAGCCCTGCACGGCTCCCCGCCAGCCGCCTGGCAGAAATGGGCGGACGGAGTGAGGGAGGCCCTGGGCCCGACCCCGCCCCCCTTCCTCCTCACCCGCCTCAGCGAGTGGACCCACATCCACGCCCTGACCACGTCCGACACCTGCGACCCGGCGACCTTGTCAGCGGCCTCGGACTGGCTCCAACGCCGACTCACCGAGACACCGGGGATCCCGGCCGCCGTACTGACGTACCTGGCGGAACACGGCCGTACGCGGCGGGTGCGGGCGGCGGCGGGGAGGGGGCGGGCTCACCGGGGCCGAAGCAGTCACCGACTCCAGTGATCCAGGGCCTCCGAGAGTTGGGCTTGTTGAAGATCCACGGTGTTCCTGCCGAGCCTTGATGCGCTCAAGGACCGGCGCACATTGCGCAGTTTCAGTCCAGCGGGGCTTCGGCGGCATCAGCCCAGGCCTTTGCTCACCTCGTAGATCGTCGGTCGGTCCTCGGGAGCGTGGCTGAGCATCGCGTCGATCAGTCGGCCCAGCTCACCGGCCGCCTTCACGGGGCGGCGTCGGCCGTTCGCCACGGCTTCTCGCTGTACGGGGCGTGGGGCGTCGTCCGGGTACTCGACCGCTCGCCAGCCGGTGGCGGAGATGAGCAGGGTGGCGCCGAGGGCGTAGATGTCGGCTGCCTGCGTCGGCTCGGCTTTGCCGGTGTCGAGCACACTGCGGGCGATCTCCGGTGCTTCGTAGTGGACGAGGCAGCCGCGGAACGGGAAGTCGTATCCCTCGGGCACGTGTCCGCCCCGTGCGAGGGCGAGATCGATGAGGTGCGTCCGCTCCGGCCCGACGATGAAGTGGGCAGGCTGCACGTCACCGTGTGCCCAGCCTTTGGCATGGAGTTCGGCGAGCACCTGGACGCATCCCAGCGCGACGCCGGTGCCCGGGGCGATCGACGAGTTCGGTCTGCGGCAGGGTTCCCAGAGCGCGTACAGGTCGGGCCCTTCGTGCCACGGCTGGAAGTTCCAACTGCCGCGCTCCCATTCGCCGTAGGCGATGTCGTGGTGGCCGAGGCGATGTAGCACGGCGCCCTCGCGCGCAGGCGCGAGCGCAGTCCAGGGTTGGGCAGGCCAGTCGGCCGTAGCCTCAATCGGATAGCCGAGTTTCACGGCGTACCGGCCGCGATGGCTGTCCACCTCCCAGACGGTGGAGCCCCGCCGGTCGATGACCAGGCGTTGTGCTGTCGGCGTGAGCGCGTCGAGCACGACGATCGGCAGGTCAGAGGTCGAGTTGGACAAAGTCGTAGCTCCTTCCTGGCGAGCGCGGCCGGCCGACGAGCGGAGGCCGGCCGCGTTGCTGTCGCTGTGAGCTACGCCTGACCGTAAGGGCGGCCGCAGTCCGAGTCGCACTGTGCGAGGTTCGTGCCGTTCACGGTCCACAGGTCGTCGAAGACGACGAACCCGGCTGCCTTCATGGCACGCGCCGAGGCGGCGACCCTTTCCGGGTCACGGCTCCCTCCGCCCGGCTTCGGGTTGTGGTGCAGGAAGCGGCCCGCGTGCTGCTCGCACAGGGCGGCGTATTCCTTCGTGTGCAGGATAAGCGCGTGGAGGCCGAGGTCTACGTCGTCCGACGGAACCATGGGGACCGTGGCGGTAGCCGCCGTGAGCGCGAACGCGACTGCCTGGTCCGCGATGAGTTCGGCACGCTCGGGGGACTGTCCGTTGTGGGTGACCACGAAGTGGGCGAGGCTCTCGAACAGTTCCTCACCCGCAACCGCGCGCCCGGTCTTCTGATCGTTCGTCGTTGCCGTCATGTGCTGTCTCCTGGTGTGAGTGGTGCAGGGCTCTTACGCCGCCCGATCGCCGAACTGACCTGGCAGACGATCGGGAGTGGACTTGGAGGCCGCCCCGAGCGGGGGCAGGAGCCGGAGAATCGGCGCCCGCTCAGGACGGCCGGTCAGCAGGCTTGTGCCGGTTCCACGAGCCGCGACCGCCCCCTGCGGACCAGGGCGACGATGGATCGCGGCGCGCACAAGTCGCCCTCGTACCGGGGTGGCACCACCCAGTACGTGCCAGGGGGCTGTTGATGGTCGAGGCGCGGCACCCCCAGATAGCTGCCATGCCCGAGACAGGGGGCGAAATCGCCGTACGCCCAGACCAGGCCGGCATGCCCCTGGATCAGGGCGTAGTACGTCCCGCCCGAGGCCCGACGGTCGTAGATGATCGAACCGCCGAGTAATTCCCCGAGCCCCACAGCCACCTCGTCGGCATCGTTGGACCCGACCGCGGAATGGACTAGGTCGGCCGCGACACGAACGGCAGCGAAGTGCACGCCGAGCGGCAACAACGCCACGCCCTGTGCCGCCCAGTCCATACGCGCCCGGTCCGGCGCAGGATGTGCCCGAGCGAGCCACCCGACGATGGCTTTGTCCAAGGCTGCTTGCGTGTCCATGGCGTGCTCCCTGTTGTGGAACTGCGGCCGGGCAGGACATACAGATTCCAGGAGCGCTTCGTGACAATCGAGGACTTCCAGAGGTCCTGGTCAGGGCTTGAACAGGGCCTGCCCGACTCCCTGGGGGTGACACGGTGTCTTATATGGGACTTGCTGTGGGATGGTTGCGCCGAGTCTGCGTCATCAGGAGGTGCCACCATGCCTCGATCCACAGGCAACATTCGTCTCAAAGCCGCTCGCGTGGCTGCCGGTTTCAACTCCCAACAGGACCTGGCCGACGCCCTGACCGAGAGTGCGAAGCGACTGGGCATTCGTGGGCTGTCGGTGGGAGTGCGCCAGGTCCGCCGCTGGGAGTCGGACAGTCCGCCGTGGCCGCAACCGGACTGCCAGCGCGTGCTGACCCACCTGCTGGGCCAGAACATGGAGTCGCTCGGCTTCACAGCCCCATGGGGCTCCACAAGGCCGCAGCCCGGTAACGCTCGACGCCCGTTCGTCGCGAGCGGCGCGGCGGCGTTGGGGTTGGCCGTGACACACGGGCGTGCTGTGGCAGCACCTCAACCGCACACCGCGGGAGCGGACTTCGAGGTGGTGACGCGATCCCACCGCAGGCTCTATTGGTCTGTTGCCCCCAGCACGCTTCATCCGGCGGTCGTCGCGCACACCGCGCTGGGCTGCGCACTGCTTCCTGAGACCACGGACTCCACGCGGCGAACCGTCGCGGCGGCTCTCGCCGAGAGCTACCTCCTCGCAGGACGAATCGAGTTCTTCGACCTGCGCGAACCGAGTACGGCCAACGAGACTCTCCTGATGGCTCTGCAAGCCGCGGCAGAGGCCGATGACCAACTGCTCGGCTCGGCGATCATCGCGCACATGGCGTTCGTCCCGGGATGGGCAGGCGACCGCGACGGAGCCTCGGAACGCATGACGGCGGCGCGTACATACGCGCGGCGTGCTCCCGCGTCAGCCGAGTTCCTCGCCTGGCTCGACGCGGTGGAAGCCGAGTGCGAGACCCGCTGTGGCAACCCCCGCACTGCCCTCCACCTGATCGGTCACGCCGAAGACGTGCTGAAGGCGGGCGACGAGAACCCCTCGCCCGCGTGGATGGACTGGTTCTCCCCCGCCCGTCTGGCGGCCTTCAAGGGAAACACGCAGCTCATCGCGGGCCATCTCCCACAGGCTCGAGAAACTCTGTTGGTGGCTCTTGACGCCATGACACCGACGGAGGACAAGCAGCGCTCGGTCATCTTCGGCGACCTGGCCGCTGTCGAGGCGGCAGCCGGAGAACCGCAGCGGGCGTGCTCGTACGCGGTCCAGGCTCTGGATCAACTCGCCCTCACCTGGTACGCCACCGGCATGGACCGTATACGTGAGGTTCGCCGGATGCTGGCGCCTCACCAGCACGAGCGCTGCGTCCGTGACCTCGATGACCGCCTGTACGACTGGCGGACGACTGTCAGCGCCCTGAACCGTTGAAGTCCCGAATCCTTTGCGGCAGTTCGAGGAGGCTGTCGCCGCGGAACGTCGGCAGCTCCTCGGCTTCGGGACTGTTCCACTGGATGGTGGCCCAAGGACCGCGCCGCACGAGCGCGGTGTGCATCCCCGCCTGCACGGCAGGGCGGACGTCGTTGTCGCACCGATCTCCGACGTAGAGGATCGAGCCGACGTCGAACGGCACAGCGTCGGCGACGCGCTTGAAGAACTCGGGATCAGGCTTGCTGGCCCCCCAGTCGTCCGACGTACCGATCAGATCGACGTCACCGGAGAACAGCTCACGAAGAATTCGTCCGGCCCGCACGGTCTGGTTACCGGCGATCCCGAGCCACAGCCCATCACTCCGAAGCTCAGCCAAGGCCGGCCGTACGTCCCCGTACAGATCCGCTTCCCCGAACGTCTCGGGTTGCCCGGCAGCAGCCCGCTTCTCGCGCTCCTCGTACAGGTCGAACCCAGGCCGAAACTCCTGAAAGGTCTCCCGGTAGTCACGCCCCTGAGCGATGACGGCCCCGAACATGGCATGGAAGGTATGCCGAGGAACCCCCAGCCAGTCCGCCCACGTCCCGTACTCACGGGTCTCGTCGACCAGACACTCACCGACATCGAAGACGACTGCACGAATCATGATGCGCAGGGTACTGAGGCGTGGGCTGTTGTGCCTCAGGAGTCCCTCATGCACGGGCGTGGGGCCTGGGATCGGTACAGTGCGCCGCAACCGCTCCCGCTCGCCCTCAGCCCTGGGTGCCCTCCCGCACGGCACGCAGGAACGAGCGCCAGGCTTCGCTCCCGACGCTGACAACGAGATCCCCCGACCTCTTCGTGTCACGCACGAGCGCCCCGCGCCCGCTCGGCGCGCACTCGACGCATTCCCCTCCCGCCCCATTGCTGTACGAGGACGTGAACCACATCGGACGGCTGTCGCCGCCGCGGATTGCATTGCTCACGTGGCAAACTCCTTCGAAATCGACTCGATCAACTGGGCCGAACGTTGAGGACTCAGGGCCGCGGCCCGTAGACCGTCGAACGCCCGGGTGTACTCCCGGACATGATGCTCGCCCTCCAGGTAGTCCGCATCGGTGATGCCGTCCCGGTAGACGATGTCGGGGTCTTCCGGGGCAGGGAAGCGCGACGCAACCCTCGTCTACGATCCCGCGCCGCACCGCACGGAGACACCCACGAACCTTCGCCACGCCTCGGCCGACACCGCGAGATGAGGTCCGTCGGGAGACTTGGAGTCCCGTACGAGTACACCGGCGGGCGCGAAGGCCGTCTCCACGCACTCCGTCGAGTTGGCGCCGCTGTACGAGGACTTGAACCAGGCGGGTTCGGATGCAGGCTGAGGACCGGCGGACATTCACAGCTCCTTGCGGGCACGGTGGATCAGAGACGAGGAGGCGTCCATGTCCAACGCTTGTGCCTGGAGGTACTCGAACGCAAGTCTGTATCGCTCAAGTTCCTCGTCCTTCTCCAGGAAGAGTGAGCCCGTGTGGAAGTCGACGTAGACCACGTCGAGGGCTGGTTCGACACCGCCGATGATGACGAAACTTCCCAGCGCGGCGCCGTGGGCTCCCTTGGCGAAGGGCAATACCTGGAGGGTG
The DNA here is from genome assembly GCF_002154575.1 of Streptomyces bobili. GTDB lineage: Bacteria > Actinomycetota > Actinomycetes > Streptomycetales > Streptomycetaceae > Streptomyces > Streptomyces bobili. The sequence goes on along the minus strand of NZ_MUBA01000182.1, from coordinate 13,602 downwards.
ATGTGAGGGGACTCGTTCGCCTCAAGAAGCCGGTCGAGTTGGTCTCGCATGGTTTCCGGTGAGCCGACCACTCGCCGGATCACCGACTCGTCGAGGATCGCCCACATACGAAGTGGCTTTGGGCGGGTGAGGATCTCCTGCCTCTTCATGCGGATGTCGACCAGGCGGTCGATCTCCGATGCCTCCAGGGGGATCTCGTTGGCCTTCTGCAGGGCAGTGCTGTAGGCGCGGGTTTGCAAGAGTCCGGGGACGTAGACACAGGCGAAGTGGTTCTCGCGTACGGCCTCGTCCTCCAGCGTCAGCAACAGGTTCATGCTCTCCGGGATGGAATCGGAGAAGGAACTCCACCAGCCTTGCTGCTTGGCGTTCTTGGCGATGGCGACAACGGCACGGCGCTCGGCTTCGGTTGCGTCGTACTCGCGGCACAGGGCGTCGACTACGAGCCACTTGACCGGGCCGGCCTGCGTCTCATACCGGCTGATCGTTGCTTTGGATACGCCGACAAGCCTTCCGGCCTCCTCAAGGGTGAGCCCTTTGCGAGCGCGCAACTTACGCATCGTTGCGCCCAGTTGGCGGCGGCGGGTAGTGGTCCGGTCGGACATGCGGCTCCTTCGCCATGCGCCGGGCGGCAGAGGCCCGGAGATCCTCATCAGGCTAGGCAGCGGGAGGAGGGCCGGTCATCAGATTCACTCGATGGATTCTCGTGAGAAGTTACACAGCAAGACTTCTCCGTGCCATGCCCCTTCTCAGACCGCTACGCAGTGCAGTCGTACAGATACGGCAGGCGCAGCATGTGCGTGGCCTGGGAGGGAGGAGCCGGCCATGCCCGGCTACGACGTCACTGAACCCGGACTCCGCTGCGTCTTGCCCTTTGAGGCGGCGCCGGCGGAAGTGCGCCTTTTACGTAGAGCCGCAGTAAGGCAGTTGAACCGCTGGGGTACGCCTGTCGCCGTGGACGAGGCGGAACTGCTGGTCACGGAGTTGGCCACCAATGTGGTCAAGCATGTCGGCGAGGGCACGTCCGCGACCTTGATCCTCGAATTGCGGGGCAAGCGGCTCCGGCTCGAAGTCCATGACAGGAGCACCGTGAGCCCGGCACTCAGGACGCCGGATTGCGATCAGGAGTGCGGGCGCGGTCTCCATCTGCTCACCTCGCTGGCCATGGACTGGGGCACGATGCTGACAGCGGCAGGCAAGGCGGTCTGGTGCGAGATCGCGCTCAGCGCTCAGGGCGGATGCCGTCGTGTGGAGCGGGCGACGGAAGCCCTGGAGAACTATCAAGGGACTCGCGGCGCGCCAGTCCTTCGGACAAGGGGCCTTGAAGAGTCTGCGATCGAACTGATCGCAGACCTTCTTCACTGGACCGCCGCCCGCGGTCATGACCCGGATGACTTCCTGGACCGGGCTCAGATGCATTACGAGGCTGAGGCGAGCGCTGCCTAGTTGCCAGTGCCCGTACGTGCAGGCTTCTCTGAGAGCGGAGAAGTCTGCACGCCGCCGGCGTCAGGTCAGTGCCGCCCGCAGCATGGCGCCGGCGTCCTCGGTGGCGCCATGCTCATGGAGTGTCAGCGTCGCGTGCAGAACGTCCTGGTAACTCTGGTCCCGGCCGTAGATGTGGATCACGTTGTCGGCGAGCCGGTCGTCCCGTTGCTCGCGAAGCAGGATGAGGAGTGTCGCCATCTCGAGAGGACTGAGTGCCTCGGCGGTCTGACGCAGAAGGGTCAGTGCGGTTTCAGGCCCTCGGTCCCTTTCCAGTTTTCCGGCCTGATGTGCGATTAGCCGCGCTGAGGTCATGTCGTTCCGCATCAGCTGCCGGTCCCCCTTCCGGCGGGGGACCGGCAGCTGAGCTGACGACGACCGGGTAGCGAGACGCGCTTGCAAGCCGGCTCTGGCCGCCTTCAGTTTCGCTACGGCAGCCTTCTGTTCGGCCACTTCACGCCTGAGGTTGTCCAGTTCGGCGACTGCTTGCCTGAGCGCTGAGCACTCGCTCTCCCACTCCTGTCGCTGTTGGGTGAGGTCGTCGATCTCCACCTCCAGGACGGCGCAGTTGTGACACTTCTCAGTCCTGGCTTCGCTGTGGAGGGTCCGCAACTCTTCAAGGCTGATGCTGATGGCGTCTTCGCTCCCTGCGTCAGCGCACGCCTGCTTGTAGAAGCTCTCGACCAGGTCAAAGCCGGGAAGTGAGTGCCCGCTGAGGGCCCTGGACAAGGCGCTTTCACTGCATCTGAGGTGTTCAGCGGCTTTCGCCTGAGTTATTCGATTCCTGGTGCTTTTCGCCGGAGTCAGGTGGCGGCACACTTGTTGCAAGGCCTTGGCGAGAGCTTGCCTGCCAGGCGGAACGTTGCTGCGGAATTCCTTGTCAATCCAGCTCGGTGCCATGGAACCGCCCGTGCGTGTCATGGACATGCCCTCATGCTCTCTGGAAGTCGAGAAGTGCCCTCGGGTTCAGCAATTGTGCATTAGATGGCTGGAGTTGGTGTTCTTGCGTATTCCGGAGCAAGTGTTCTAGCGCTGGACTTCCATTCGGTACCTGGTGTCGACTAGAGGAAGCGCCCGAGGAACGGGGGGCGCAAGACCACGTATGAGGCACATGTGTGCTTTATGCGGTTTATGTGGCCTGCGTGCCGCACGACTTGTGACCGGAGGCGATGGATGACGCTGCCGTCTTGGCAGGACAAGAAGCTGGGAAGCATGGCTCGGGCCGCGTTGTGGCTGGTGACCGTCGTGGGGGAAGGGAACATCTTCACGAAGGCCGCCTTGCGTGAGGCCTTTCCCGAGGTGGCCCAGATCGACAGGCGGCTCCGGGACCTGCGGACGTACGGCTGGCGCATCGACACGAGTCGCGAAGACGCTGAGCTGAAGCAGCAGGAGCAGCGGCTCGTGACGCGGGGAGCCGACGTGTGGATCCCCGGCCAGGCGAAGGCACCCAAGCACAAGAGCAGCCTCACTCCCGCGCAGCGCACGAAGGTCCTCCAGGGAGACAACTACCTGTGCCGCACGTGCGGTATCGGCGTCGGTGAAGAGTACGGAGACGGCGTCGAGCAGGCGCAGTTGAACGTGGCCCGCCGCAAGGTGTTCCTCTCCGAGGGTCAGGCCGAGTTCCAGCTCGTCACGGAGTGCAAGCGCTGCGGTCTGGGCGGATCCGACCGCGAGGTTGACCTGGGCGCCGTACTGGACATGGTGGAGGCCCTGTCTCCCGTCGAGCGCCTGACTCTGGCCGGCTGGATGGCTGCGGACCGGCGCACTCTGAGTCCGCTGGACAAGCTCTGGGGCCTTCTGCGGACCCTTCCGGAAGAGTCCCGGAAGACGGTCGCGGACGCTCTCGACGACATGGACGACTAGGCGAAGTACGGGACGGAGAAAAGCGATGCTGCGGGAGTTCCCGCCGCCGCCGAGGGCGGCCGAGTTCAGCGAACTGATCAAGAAGAAGGTTGAGGAGGTCAAGGCGGCCGGCGGCACCAGGGAGACCGTTACCGTCGACTGGAACGAGCAGCAGGCCCATGTCGAGGTCATCGACCTGCCGCTCAGCGGCCTCTACTTCAACCCCGGAACGCACCGTATCCGTGCTCAGCGGAGCCACGACGCCGCACGGGATGACGCTCTGGAGAAGGACCCGTGGAGTGCCGAGAGCCAGGACTACCTGACGTTCCTCCTCAAGGCCTCGCCGACTGATCCGAACCTGCGTGACCCGGAGTTCGACAAGCTCCATGACAGCCTGAACCAGTTCGGCCAGAACGACCCCGGCCTGGTGACGCACCACGGAGTGCTGGTGAACGGCAACACGCGTGCCGCCGCCCTCCGTGACCTGGGCGTGCAGTCGATGAGGGTGGGTGTCCTGCCGGAGTCGTTCACCTGGGCGGACATCAACGCCGTCGAGCTGTCGCTCCAGCTGCGCAAGGACCACCGCCGCGACTACTCATACATCAACAGGCTGCTGGCCATGGAGGAACAGGCCTCCCTCGGACGGACGCCGGAACAGATCGCCAAGGACTTCCGTATCCAGGTGAAGACCTATCACCAGGAGAGGTGGATTCTGAGCACCATCCGGGAGCTGATCGACCGCAGCAAGAGCGGCGGTGGCGTCGCGCTCAGGCTCGTCGACTGGGAGGGTGCTCAGGAACGGCTGAAGGAACTGCACCGCCTGTACCTCAAGCTGGAATCCGTGGACCGTGACCAGGCCGAGGTGCTCAAGGAATTCCGCCTGGCCGCGATCCTCCTCGACTTCTCCAAGACGGATGTGCGGCACATCGACGAGGAGTTCCTCAAGGAGGGGTATCTGACGCGGTCGCTGCCGTCGGCGCTGGCCGTAAGTGGTTCTGACGCGTCCCAGCCGGATGAGATCTCGATCCCGGGTCTCGACCTCACGGTGCCGGCGACCTCCTCAGTGGTGTCCGAGGCAAGGGCCCTGAACGACCAGATTCTCCGGGCCAGCGCGGCCGTCCGCAGCGCGGCGCCGGACCTGCCTGACCACGACAAGGCCCAGGACCAGGCCGTGCTCGACGGGGCCAGGAAGGCCTTCGACGAGGCGATCGAGTCCGCCGGACGTAACGCCCGTCTGAGGAAGCGGAAGCAGATGGCTCCCGCACGCCTCGCGGAGGCTTGCGCGAGCATCGACCAGTGCGTGATGGACCTGGTGCAGGCCCGTACGTCGCACAGCCTTGACGAGGAGGTCTTCGACGAGGCTGTCCTGAAGCTGCGCAGCAGCCTCCGGAAGCTCGCCCAGCAGGCTGGGCGAGGGCTGCCCACCCCCGGCGACGGTGTGGCCTGGTTGCTGGAGGCCGTGGCCGCGGAGGGTTCCCGTTGAGCGACGGTACGAACGGGGGAACGTCCCTGCACCTGGGATTCGACGAGACGCGTACACGCGTTGTTCTGAGGACGACTGACCAGTACCAGCCGGATCTCGTCCAGCTGGCCGCCCGATTCCGCTCGGGCGGCCAGCTTGGCCCGCTCACCGCGTCTGTCGCCCTGGACGAACTCCTCACTGACTTGGCGGTGCTCGGCGGCTGGCCGCACCGCGAGGGAGTGGAATGGGCTCCTGAGCTGCGGAACCTGGTGTCGGGCGTTGTCAGGGACGCCAACACGGTCAAGGAGCGCCTCGCAGGCACCCAGCCGCGCGGTGAGCTTTCGCCCAGCGATGTCCCCGGCTTGCTGGGAGATACGTGGGACGCGTCGCTCAGCGAGTTCCAGCTCCGTGACATCGCGAAGCTGCTCTCTCTCCAGCACGGAGCGAACTTCAGTGTCCCCGGCGCGGGGAAGACCCGGGTTGCGCTGGCGGTGTACGCGGCGCAGAAGACGCAGGAGCGGGTGAGCCGCGTCCTGGTCGTGTGCCCCAAGTCTGCCTACGAGTCCTGGCGTTACGAGACGGCTGTCTGCTTCCGCTACCCGCTTCGGACCCACGTCCTCGACGGCTCGATGGATCAGTGGGCGGAGGTGCTGATCGTCAACTACGAGCGTCTGGACCGCTCACTGCCCACTCTGGCCAGCTGGCTGAAGGCGGCACCATCGATGATCATCCTGGACGAGGCCCACAGGATGAAGCTCGGTGCGCGCGGGACCTACGGTGCCGCGTGCATGGCACTCGGGCCTCTGGCCGAGCGGCGGATGATCCTCACCGGTACGCCGGCGCCGAACGGCTCTAAGGACCTGGAGAACCTGCTGGGCTTCGTCTGGCCAGGACACGGACAGCGGACGGTGGTGCAAGCCGTGGCGGGCGGGGACCTGGCCTATGCCAGCTCCGTGCTGCGACCGCTGTTCACCCGGACGACGAAGCAGGAGCTGGGCCTGCCGCCCGTGCACCTCAGGATGCGCTACGTCGACATGCCGCCGTTGCACGAGGAGATCTACAGCTCCCTGATGGGCGGCATGGGCAATGGGTCTGCCCGCGATGACCTCAGTTCGCTCGGCAAGACGGCACTGCGGCTGCTCATGGCGGCGACGAGCCCGGCTCTGCTTCTCGAAGGGGGGACGCGGTACGAGCCGCTGGCGTATCAGCTGCCGCCGCTGGATATCCCGCAAGGCAGCTCTCTCTACTCGCTGATGCAGAACCTGCCGGATTACGAGCTGTCGCCCAAATACAAGGAAACGGTGACGATAGTCGCCGAGAACGCGGCGCAGGGCCGTAAGACGCTGGTCTGGACGACCTTCGTCAGGAGTCTGACGACCCTGGAACAGATGCTGGGGAAGTACAGCCCGGCTGTTGTGTACGGGGGGACGCCCGACCGTGACGAACAGCTCAGGCGCTTCCGCGAAGACCCGAGCTGCATGGTGCTGATCTCGAACCCGGCGACCCTGGGAGAGGGGATCAGCCTGCACCACGTGTGCCACGACGCCGTTTACGTGGACAGGGACTTCATGGCCGGCCGGTTCCTTCAGAGCCTTGACCGGATCCATCGCCTCGGCCTCGCCCCGGGGACGGATACTCGGGTCACCGTGCTGGGCGTCAGGAAGACCATTGACGAGGTGGTCGCGATGCGACTCGAGAGGAAACTCGAGTTCATGGGCAAGATCCTTGATGACCCCACGGTGCAGCAGCTCGCTGACCTGCAAGAAGAGCCATCCGTGGCGGCTGGCCTCGCGGCGGCTGACATCGAAGCCCTGTTGCGTCACATGAGGATCGCTACATGAGGATCGCTGGCCCTTGACGAATCAGTTTGGGAGACTCCTGGGGTGTTGAGGCATGCTTGATCGTTGCCTCGGCAGAACGACGCTTGTTTTCAGTACACCAGGAGGAGCGCCCATGCGCGCCAGCGGCCGGAAGCGCCCGCGGTTCACCCCGCCACTGACCTCGATCGAGATCTGTGCGGGGGCCGGCGGGCAAGCCGTTGGGCTGCACAACGCCGGCTTCGATCACCGGGCGCTTGTCGAATGGGATCGGCATGCGGTGCAAACGCTTCGGGCGAACGTAGCTGGCTGGCCTGGATGGAGCGCGAAGCGGGCTCAGAGCATCGATCCTATGGATGTAAAAGAATTTCTTGGATCCAAGGTTCACAAGAGCCTTGGGCTCAAGGAAGGCGAACTCGATTTGCTTGCGGGTGGCGTTCCCTGTCCGCCCTTCTCCTTGGCGGGTAAAAGGCTCGGCCGTGACGATGAGCGTGACCTCTTCCCGGATGCCTTGAGGATCGTCAGAGATCTGATGCCCAAGGCGGTCATGATTGAGAATGTACGCGGCATTCTTGAACCTCCCGAGGTCTTCATTGATTACCGCAACGACATTCTGAAAGATCTGCGGGAGGCCGGATACTCGGTTCCTCAGGTTGATACGACCTGGCTTCCGGCCAATCAGGACGCGGTTATGCGCAAGGTCTGGCGTCGGCTTGATGCGAGCGACTTTGGTGTACCGCAGCTGCGTCCGCGTGCCATTCTGGTTGCGATTCGCAGTGATCTTCTCAAGGAAGGTGCTCCAGCGTTCGCGTGGCCAAAGCGCCTGCTGGGGACAGAAGCGACGGTGGCGGAAAAGCTGGAAAAGACCATGCGGGAACGCTGCGGTGATTTTTGGGACAAGAATCAGCGAGGGGCTGATGCCTCTCCCGGGGACCGTACCGGTAGGGACATCTACTATGACTGGCTTGAGTCCGCTGAAAAAGCCGCAGCGGCTGGGAAGGGTGTGGCACCTACGCTGGTAGGCGGGTCGAAGAAACATGGCGGCGCGGACCTGGGGCCCACGAGGGCCAAGCGTGCGTGGGCTGCCATGGGAGTGGATGCCATGGGTGTCGCGAATGACCGGGATGAATGCGATCCTGAGCGAGATCTTTTCCGTCCGGCTGGTCCCATGCTGACGGTAGAGCAGGCGGCCATCATTCAGGGATTTCCGCGTGGGTGGAATTTCCAGGGCAAGAAGACTGCCAGATATCGACAGGTGGGAAACGCGTTTCCGCCTCCCGTCGCAGAAGCTGTCGGCCGGGCGATTGCCGCCGTCCTCCGTCCGGAACAGCGGGAGGAACTGCTCGGTGCGTATGAGATGGAGCCGGGTGATTCCTCATCTCCGGACATGGCTCCTGAGCAGATGTCTTTTCCGGTATCAGGGACTTCCGAGTCCCAGACGCCGAGAGAGAACCGCGTCGGCGATTTTGTCAGCGCAGGCGTCTGAAGGCTCGTGCTCCCAGAAGCGGAGCACGAGCCACCCCGCTTCTGTGAGTTTTTGGTCAGTATCCCGGTCTCGCTCCATGTTTCGCAGAACCTTCTCCGACCAGTAACCGGGGTTCGTTTTCGGCGCCACGTAATGCTCTGGGCACCCGTGCCAATAACATCCGTCAATGAATACGGCGACCTTGGCGGGACGGAAGACCAGGTCAGCCGTCCGGCGAAGGTCCGGCAACGGACGAGCGGCCACCCGGTACCGCAGGCCCTGAGCATGCACCAGGCGGCGGATTAGCTGTTCGGGCTTTGTGTCGCGGCTCCGGATCGCCTGCATGTTGCGGCGGCGGGCAGCAGACGACGCCCAGGAGCCTGGCGGCGCTTCCCATGTCGGATCATCGGGCACGCCTCAGAGCGTAGACGGCTGCGGATGGCTGCGGGGCGTCCGGTGCTGCTTGGGATTTCGGGCCGAGGGGCCGCCTGAGGGCATCGGGGCCGCCCCAGCAGTTGCGGGGCGGCCCCGATGCTCGCGGACGGAAGGAGGCTCAGGGTGTGTCGGACGGAATCGTCGCCGCAGAGGCGTACCGCGAACTCTTGGCACGGAATCGCACCAGACGGCGATCAGCGCTCACCGCTGAGGCCGGCGGGATCAGGGTGAAGGCCATCACGATCTTGGACGGGTCGGCCGAGCCGTTCTGTACGGCTGCCTGGACGTGGCTGTGGCTGTCCCCCTCCACGACGGGGTACAGGAGCACCACCCCTGTCGTAGGCCCGATGCCGACGCTCTGGGGTCGTACCTCGGGTGACGCACCCGCATTGTCGATCAGGCGTTGCGCCGCGATGCGGTGCTCGACGCTGGCGATGCGGCCGAATGACGCCTTTCCGGACTGCCGGGTTCGACGGACGAGGGACAGCGGCAGTGAGCCGAGTACCCGTGCCTCAACGCGGGTGCCCGAGGCAAGGCGAGGGGAGATGAGCTGCCAGTCCTCAACCTTGGCGAGGGTGCCGTCGAGCTGGCTGAGATAGGTCAGATGCGGATCGAAGTGGCCTGGACGCTCCCATTCGAGCTGCGACAAGGTGCTGACAAGGGCGCTGTGTGTGACGGTGCCGGTAAGCGCCTCGAAGTTGCGCGCGAGTGAGCTGGAGTCGTCCGGCGGATTGGTGAAGGCGACCGGGTCTGTGCTGAGCGCGTCCAGCAGGGGGCGCCACCGCTCGGTGTTCCGCTTGATCGCCATGTGGTTCTGCGGATACGCGGCAGGTTCAACGGGCCGGCCGGGCGACCGGATCTCGACCAGCTCCGCGTTGAACATCTTGTTCCGGGCGGAAGGCTTGATCCAGGGCAGGTGCTGAGCTACGAGGGGAGGCACCTGCGCGGGCGTGATCTGCGGCTTGCCGTCCACCACGGTGGCGTACTGGGCCAGCTGCTCCCGGAACGTTTCCTCGTCACGGCAGATCGCCTCGTAGGCCTCGTACAGGTCAGCGAACCTATCGCGGCCGAAGGGTTCCTCTCGGCCAATGTAGAGCCGGACCAGATCCCGGTACCCCGGCCGGAAGCCGAACCAGCGGCCCATCTGCATCAGCGTGTCCGCCTGCTGGGTGGTGCGCCGGTAGTAGGTGATCGTCAGACCTTCCACGGTGAAGCCGCGGGAGAGCTTGGTGCCGCCGACGAGGATCTTCCAGACGTGCGGTGTCCGGTCGAAGTCGAGGTCTAGCTGTTCGAAGTAGCGGTCCGAGTCTCCGTTCACGACGATGACTGGCTGCCCGCCTGAGCCGATTCGTTGACGTGCGGCGTTCACGTAAGGGCGCAGCGCCTCGTAGCTGGCGGGGGAGGGGAGATCCGAGGCGTGCGCCTTACTGACCGGAGCGAAGTCCGAGGCCCACAGTGCGGCGAGGCGCTCGTGGCCGGCGGCCGAGCTGTAACCCGCCTGATGCCACATGGAGTTGATCCGCAGCGCGAGGATTGCGTGATCGTCCTGCCGGACGGACTGATGCGCGAGCATCGTGTGGTGGCGGAATGGGCCGTCAGGAACTCCGTGATCGGCTCGGTACAGCTTGAGCGCTCCGGAGAGGACGAAGGAGTCCATGGCTTCCTGGAGCCGGTCACCCGTGGATTCGTAGACATCCCGGATGTGCGCCTTCTGCTGGGAGTTGGCGTATGTGCGTTCCTCTGCCGGTATCGCCGAGTCCAGATCGTGGAAGTCCTGGGCGCCCATGTACCCAGCGGGGCGAGGCAGCGAGATCAGGAAGTCGCTGGGGAAGATGTCGCCGTCGTCGCCGGGGTCGATGAAGACGTTGGCGAACGGGGTCGCCGTATAGCCGACGTACTGTGCGCGCGGGAGCAGTTCCAGGAGTTGGGAGAGCAGCCCGTTGATAGCCGTGCGCTCAGGCCTGCCCTGCTCCCACTTCTTCGGGTCCAGAGTGTTGACGGAGGCTTGGTCGGACTCGTCATCAATGATCAGAGCGGGCAGTTCGCCGAGCAGCCCATGGATCTGCTTGAGGTCCTTGACCAGCTTGGTCAGTACGGACTTGTTCTTCTTCACCACCAGAATGCGGGCTGCGGCGTGGTGGATGTTCGCCGGGTCATGCAGGGGACGGGTCGGCTCCCGCTTCTCGAACTCAAGAGCCCGGATGCCCTGCGCCAGGCTCTTGTAGTCCTTGTCGCGAGTCGTCAGCCGCTCAATGTCGAACGCACCGAGGACGGACGGGCGTGCCCCGTGCTGGACGAACTCGTCCCAGTCCGCATCGTCGTCACCCACGTAGTCCACGCCTACGAGGGAGTCCAGGTCCGTGATGTCCGCGCCCCGCAGGATGTTCTCCTGGCCGATCAGCTCCATGTCGAGACGACGCTGAGTCTGAGCACGCAGCAGGTTGAGGGTGCCGCCGAGCACGATCACGAGGCGGTACCCGGCGTCGATCGCCTTGGCGGCGACACCCGTGAAGTTGGCTGTCTTGCCGGACTGCACATACCCGACAACCAGGCCCTTCGCCTGTCGCGTCGCCGACTGCTCTGGATCGGTGAGGCGTTCCACGACCGCCCGGCTCGCCTCATCGAGGCTCGCGACCGCGGCGTCGGACCAGCCCTTGGCGCGGAGCTTCCTCTCGTAGGAGGTCCAGTAGAAGGAACGGGAGGCCGCTCGTTCAGGGGTGTACCAAGGAGTGAACTCGCGCGTGATCACTGTGGGCCCCGCGATCCTCGCCACAGGTACGGCGTCATCCAGCGCCTTGCGGAGGTCACTGCCGAACTGGAGCCGGTCGTACACAGCTGCGCGGCGCTCATCGGTCCGGGCGGACGTAGCCAGCGCCCAGTGAGGGCTCTCCACGAAGTCCCAGGCGGTGAGGTGACGGCTCCAGAGGGCTGTGAGGGCCTCATCGCCGCTGACGAGGTAGGTGTGGAACAGTTCCTCGGTCAGGTCGGCGTCCGGGTAGTCCTCGTCGGCGGCAAGAGCGGCCCATTTCGCGAAATGCTTGGGCGCGCTCCTCATGCCGGCCAGTGCGTCCGTGTGAATCGTCAGAAGCACGGTGGCTGGGTTGTCACTCATGTGGAGTCCTCGGTCAGGGGCAGAGGCATAGCGGATTTGTCGCTGGCGTCAGGAAAGTGGCTGGGCACGCCGGATGCGCTGCGCCTCCACCGAGGCCATGAGGATGGTGTTCCAGTAGTCCAGCCGGTCCTGGCGACTGCGTTCCCAGCGGCCCAGTCCGAAGCAGTCCTCAAGGAGCAGGTAGAGCAGAGTCTTCGTCACGGGAGCGTCGTTCGCTCCACCCCGCCTGCCGTCGCTGAAGTCCTCCCGGTAGGCCTTGTTCAGGATGACGATGTTGCGCTCGCGGTTCAGCCCGAAGAACTGGTCACGGGGAAGCGAGCCCCAGGCGAAGGCGATCGGATCCTCGCCCGGCTTCTCAGGCAGTTCTTCCTTGATGACCCGCTTGACCTTCGGATCAAGGCCCTTGCCTGGGGCGGTAACAGGCTTGCGGACGATCTCGTTACGCCGCGAACCGTCCCGATAGGCGGTCTCGGCGTCCAGGATGTAGCTCCGGAAAGTGCTCCCCTTTGAGTCCACCGCCTTGTCGAGACCGTCGGTGAAGGCCTGCGTGACGGTGACGTTCTCCTTCTTCACATCGAGGCTCAGAACGTTGTTGTCGTAGGGCGGAAGCTCAACCGCGACGCGGGCGAGAACCATGTGCCCCTCGGAGTTCCGCCAGCCGTTCCATCCGCCAGCCTGCACGAGGCGGTCGTTCCGGTAGAAGTAGAACCCCTGCCGGTCCGTCAGGGCGCCGATCTGACGGAAGCCAGCCTGCTTGGACTTGGCCGGCCAGATGTGGGCCTTCAGCCGCAGCTCACCCAGGCTTTCCACCGGGGCGATGAACTCCCGGGGGTAGCCGGCCTTGCCGGGAACCTTGTATCCGAAGGGATCCAGGGCTTCTACGGCGATGTGGTCCACTTCCTCACCGAGGCCCTGTCCTCCGTTGCCAACGTCCCACACCGCTATGTCGATCTTGAGCCCGCGCTGGAGATACCGGTGGAGGTAGAGGCCGAGGTGGGTCTCAAGGCGGGATATCGCCTTCGACAGGAACTGGTCGCTCTGGCCGCGCGCGACGGTCTCGAAGGCCCGCACGCCATCCCAGCGCACGATGGTGCCCTGCCACTCGATGACCCCGTCATACCGGTCTACGAGTTCCTGGGCGTACCGCGGGTCGACAGTGTCGCAGCGGAAGCCGTCTTCGATGCCCTCCGCGGTGAGGAGCCGTCCTGCGGCGCGGCTGCGCCGGGTGCGGCTGACCACGGTGAGCGAGGAAGCGTGGGACAGGGAAGCGGCTTTGAGCCCTGTGCCGTACATGCCGAGGGCACCGTTGCCGTAGTCGCGACGGCGCCCGACCGTCATCGCGGCGTCCAGGCTCTCTTCGTCCATGCCCTTGCCGTTGTCGATGATCAGCAGGGTCAGGATCCGGTCGGCATCGCGCAGGAAGTGGACGACGATCTTGTCGGCCTGGGCGTCAATGGAGTTGTCGATGAGGTCAGCGACGGCGACCTCGAAGCCGTAGCCCTGGTTGGTCAGGGCCCTCCCGTAGCCGGCGTCTGGAGGCAAGTGCGTGCTGCCGGACGTGGGGACGTCGTACTGCCATTCGGTACTGGGCTCGTAGGCCATGCTTCCTCAAAGACGCAGGTCAGGGCCTGCTCCACGAGTTAGCAGCCCCCTACATACAACAGACGGAGAATGTGACCGTACTGCAAAGGTTGGACATAGGGGGAGGCGGATGCCGAACGGGGGCGATAAGTCCCTTATCTCTTCTTGATTCGCCGCCAGCTTTGGCCAATGGTGTTCCGTGAATATGCCGTTTTGTAACTATCCCGGCAACGGGGCCGATCTGTCCGAACTCCCAGCACCGTCGCAGGCGGTCCAGGGCGCGCCGCTGGGTCCGAGCGCGGGTCGGACCGCCCGCCTATCGGCCACCGTGCTTCCACGGCCAAGTGCAAGGCCGGTTACGCCCCGTGGCACTCCCCGTACGGGTTTCCCGACCCACACCAACAAGAAC
>NZ_MUBA01000181.1 GCF_002154575.1 Streptomyces bobili | reverse complement strand
AGGGTGTGCCAGCCCGCGCCGCCGCGCCCTCGAAGCGGAGCGGACGACGGGGGAGATCCTGGACCGGCTGGACGGCGCGGGCTGGCACACCCTGCACTCCCTCCCACTGCCCGGCGGCGACCGCGTCCACCACCTGGCGATCGGCCCGGCCGGACTCTTCGCCGTCCACAGCCTGTACGCCCGTAAGCAGCGGGTCCTCGTCGCCGACCCGCTGCTCACCCTGGGCCGCCGCGACCCCGACCCCCTCCTGCGCCGCGTCCGCGCCGACGCCGACCGCGCCTCCCACGCGCTGACCGCCGAGGTCCGCCCGGTCCTCGCCCTGGTCGGCCCGTCCGACGTGCGCTTCACCACCACCCCGCGCGAGGTACGGGTCGTGCGGGACACGGAACTGGCGGGACTGGCCCGGCAGGGCGGCGTACTGAAACCGGCGGACGTGGAGGCGCTGCACGCGATGGCGCGGGACCGGAGAACGTGGACGTGAGCCTCCGGCGGTCGAGCCGGGTTCGTGCGGGTCGGCTGCGGTGACCGTGACTGGGGGGCGGTGCCCCCAGACCCCCTTTCGGCCTGAACGGCCTCGTCCTCGATCG
>NZ_MUBA01000180.1 GCF_002154575.1 Streptomyces bobili | reverse complement strand
CGGCCTCGCCGGGGCCGGCCTGCTGACCACCCTGCTCGCCGCCGGCCTGTGGACCGACGACGGCACCGCCGGCCCGGCCGCCTCCCCGGCCACCGGCGGCGCGGCCTCCGCCGGCACCGGCTCGCCGGCCACCCCCACCGTCCCCTCGGGCCCCGACACCGCCCAACTCCCCAACGCCCCCCGGCAGACCCGGCTGCGCAACCTCGCCGCCGACCTCTGCCTGGACAGCCGCGGCGAGGCGAAGGCGGGCGTCGCCCTCGAACTGGCGGACTGCTCCGACGACCGGTCCCAGCAGTGGTCGTACGAGGAGGACGGGCAGCTGCGCAGCCTGGCCGAGCCCCATCTGTGCGTGGACGCACACGCGGACGCCGGCGTGGTCATCCTGGACACGTGCGCACAGGACGGCGACCCGCGCGCCGACGACGTCCGCTACGACCTCACCCCGCAGGGGGAGCTGCTGCCCCGCTGGGACGAGTCCCTCGCCCTCGCCCCGGCCGGTACGGACGCCGGCGCCGACATCGTCGTCAAGGTCCGCGACCGCTCCACCGGCCAGCGCTGGGAGTCCGACGCGGCCCCGGCCAGTACCGGATCGCTGTCGATCACCGGCACCGAGCCGCCCCCGGCGCGCCCCGTCGAACTGTCGGACCGCACCGCCTGAGAAGCGGCCGGTCCGGCGATCACCCGGCGGTCTCCTCCAGGTCCGCCGGGCCGACGGTCGCCGGAGTCGCGTGACCGGACAGGGCCAGCGTGAGGTCCAGCTCGGCGAGCAGGCAGCGGATCACATGCTCCACGCCGGGCTGTCCGTCCAGGCCGAGACCGTAGACGTACGGCCGGCCCAGCAGCACCGCGCGGGCGCCCAGCGCGAGCGCCTTGAAGACGTCGTCGCCGCTGCGCACCCCGCTGTCGAACAGCACGGTCAGCCGGTCGCCGACCGCCGCCGCGACCCGCGGCAGCGCGTCCGCGGCGGCGACCGCACCCGCCACCTGCCGGCCGCCGTGGTTGGAGACCACCACGCCGTCCATCCCGGCGTCGGCGGCCAGCCGGGCGTCGTCCGGATGCAGAACGCCCTTCAGCACGATCGGCCCGTCCCAGTGCTCGCGCAGGAACGCCAGGTCGGGCCAGGTCTTGCCGGGGTCCGCGAACAGGTTCACGAAGTGCATCACCGCCGCGTTCGGGTCCTCCTGCACCGGCTTGGCCAAACCCGCCCGGAACGCCGGATCGGTGAAGTAGTTCGCGGTGCCCACCCCGTGCAGGAACGGCAGATACGCCCGGTCGAGGTCACGGGGGCGCCAGGCCAGCAGCGGCGTGTCCAGGGTGACGACCAGCACCGAGAAGCCGGCCGCCCGCGCCCGGCTCAGGAAACTCCGTACCACCTCACGGTCCTTGGACCAGTAGAGCTGGAACCAGCGCTCGGCGTCCCCCATCGCCGCCGCGACCTCCTCCATCGGCGTGCTCGACGCCGACGACAGGACGAACGGCACACCCTGCGCGGCGGCGGCGCGGGCCGCCGCAGGCTCGGCCCCCGGATGCATGATCGACAGCACGCCCACGGGCGCCAGCGCCACCGGCGCGGGCAGGGAGCGGCCGAGCACCTCGACCGACAGATCGCGCTCGCGCACGTCCCGCAGCATCCGCGGCACGATCCGCCGGCGTTCGAGCGCCGCCCGGTTGGCGCGGGCGGTACTGCCGTCACCCGCGCTGCCCGCCACATAACCCACCGGGCCGGGGCCGAGCCGCTGCTCGGTCAGCTCCTCCAGCCGGCTCAGGTCGGTGGGCAGCCGGGGAACCGCGCCCGTCATCCCGTTCAGGTAGATCTCGTACTGGAAGTCCGCCCAGTGCCTGGCCATCCGTCCGTCCCGCCTCTCGTCGTCGAGCCGCGCTCCACGGCGACCATACCGGCGGGTAGGCGAGCGGGGGACGGGCTGCCGGACGTGCGCTGCCGGGCCTTTGCCACCTGCACGAAATGAGTCAGGCCCCGGACGTGGCAGGGAGGTCCGGCGAGGCCGGGGTGGATGAAAGGCACACCACTTCGGAGCTGCGGCGGGATGAACGGACGGGGGGCCGGCGAGCGCGGGCGGGCCGGACGCGGAATGTTTCAAGACGATTAACGAGCCTATGGAAACCGGTCACTTCGGCCAGGGAAGGGATCATGAAGCGCTTACCCAGGGCTTGGAACGTTCGAATCCTGTGACTTCGCGCCACTGATTCAACACGCAAGGTTACCGAAACCCGTGGGGTCGATGTGAGTTTCGGCGGCGGACTCGGCAGACTCGCGCTCGCCGCGTTCGACACCGACCGAGCCGGACCGGCACCCCCGAATCGAGCGGAAGGATGCACACAATGCGGAACACCGCGCGCTGGGCAGCGACCCTCGGCCTCACGGCCGCCTCTGTCTGCGGAACCCTCACCGGGTCCGCGCTCGCCGCCCCGGCCGCCCCGGCCTCGCTCTACGCCCCGTCGGCCCTGGTGCTGACCCTCGGGCACGGAGAGAGCGCCACCGCCGTCAGCCCGGCCCGTGCCGTCACCCTCACCTGTGCGCCGGGCCCCTCCGGCAGCCACCCGGCAGCCGCCCTGGCCTGTGCCGAACTGCGGGCGGCCGGCGGTGACTTCGAGGTACTGGCCGACCCGGGTGACGCGTGGTGCACCAGGGAGTACGACCCCATCGTCGTCACCGTCGACGGAGTCTGGCAGGGCAAGCGCGTCTCCTACGAGCGCACGTTCTCCAACGACTGCGTGAAGAACTCCTCCGGGAGTGTCCTCTTCGCGTTCTAGACCGGGGTCGCGTGGCCCCGTGTGCCATGCGACGGCTCGTGACGTGGGGAGTGCGAGCCACTGACACGGACAACCACGGCGATCCCGCGACCAGGGACCGGCAGGGCGGAGTGGGGCCGCCCGCCGGTCCCTGGCATTTCCCGTGCGGCACTCGGAGCCAGGCGTCGCGGTCAGGCCCGGTCGCGGTGGCTGGTGTCGCACCACGGGTAGCGGCGGCTGCGCCGGCAGGTGCACAGGGCGACCCGGAAGCGGTCGGAGACGACGGTGGAACCGTCCTCCAGTTCCACCTCGACGGGCCCCTCGACCAGCAGGGGACCCTTGCGCTGCACACTGATCCGGCGCGGCCGTTCAGCGGGGGAGTTCGGCACGGACCACCACCAGTTCCTCGTTGTTCTCGCTGCCGGACAGCAGCCCCCGCCGTCGCAGCCACTCCTGGCGGGAACGCAGGACGGGCCCGAACGGAATGCGGCGCCGCCGCGTCACGGACGCCTTCAGGTCCGCCGCGCGCAGCTGCCCGACGGTCCGGTCCGGATCGCTCAGCGCGGAGTGCACCAGCAGCAGCACCCCGCCGGGCCGCAGCAGCCCCGGTACCTCCCGGCAGATCCGGTCCAGCACCAGCCGGCCGTCACCGCCCGCGTCCCAGGCGCGGGCCGGGCCGCGCGGCGCCCGGCCGGAGTGGGGGGCGGGCACGTACGGCGGGTTCGCCAGGACGAGGTCGAAGGTCCGGCCGCGCACCGGTTCGAAGAGGTTCCCGCGCAGCACGCGCACCGGCAGCCCGGCCCGCCGGGCGTTCCAGCGGGCGGCGTACACCGCCCGCCAGGACACGTCGACGGCGGTCACCCGGGTCCCGCGGCGCGCCGCCTCCAGGGCCAGCGCGCCGGAGCCGGTGCCCACGTCGAGGACGTCGGAGCCCGGCGGCAGAGGTTCTTCGGACAGCGCCCCGGCCAGCAGGTCGGTGTCCTCCTGAGGGGCGTACACGCCCGGAAGTACCAGCGGATTCACGTCGGCCAAGTACCCCCACAATCAAGAAATATGGGTCTTTTCGGAAGTCGGGGGAGTGTGCAGGGTCGGCGGCGTGCGCAGCGAGGAGCGCCCGGCCCGCCAGTCCCCGAGCAGCCGCTCGCCCAGCCGGTCCTCCAGCAGGACGGTGGCCCCCACACCGAACGCGACATCGGGTGCGAGCCACGGCTCCTGTTCGAGCAGACCGCCGATCACCTCGTGCCGTACGACCTGCTCATGGACCGCGTCGGCCTCCACGTGCTCGTCGTAGAAGTACGCGGCGGCGGGCCCCGCGCCCGCGCGGCGCATGGCCTCGGCGAGCCGCCGGGAACCCGGCGAGGAGGTGATCTCCACGGTGGCGAAATGGCCGACCAGCGCGCCGCGCAGGCCGCGGTGCAGGCCGAACAGGGACATCAGGTTGACCGTGGCCAGCGTCTCGGCGCACGCGGCGTCCAGATAGCGGCCGTACGTGGTGTCCAGGTCCAGGTCCGTCATCAGGTCCGCGAAGAGGCGGGCGTGGACCCGGTCGGCTCGGCCGCCGCCGTACTCGTCGAACTCCACCGCCGCCATCGCCGCCTTGGCCCGTCCCCACAGCCGCGGCAGCACCCAGGCGTGCGGGTCGGCCTCCTTGAGATGGTAGAGGGAGCGCTGTGCCGCGTACTCGCGCAGCTGCCACAACTCGCCCTCGTCGCGCAGGAAGTGGGAGACACCGGTGCCCTCCACCGGCTCGACGAGCAGCTCGGCGAGGGCATCCTCCACGCTGTCCCGGACCGGGGTGTCGGCGCGCAGCGCGGTGAGGAACCGCTGCTCCAGCGCGGCGCGCAGCCGCAGCAGGCCGGGGTCCCACTCGACGTCGGGGCTCACCCCGGCGAAGCCGCGGTAGTGCGGTTCGTAGCAGACGTAGAGCGCCAGCTGGAGGTCGTCGCCGTACGGGGCCGCTCGTTCGGCCGTCGGGGCGGGCGGCAGCGGGCCCGTGCCCAGCAGGTACTCGCGCACGCCCGCGGACAGGGGTCCGCGGGCGGCGGGCAGCCGTGGTCCTTCGTATGCCATGCGCGCCGGGTACCCCTTGAGGCCGGGTGGCATCCGCCCGAGTGGACCCGGCCCCGAGGGGTACTCCGGACCGTCATGAAGGCACTCGTGATCAACTGCACGCTCAAGAGGTCCCCCGACCCCTCCAACACCGACGCGCTCGCCCAGGTCGTCGTGGACCGACTGGAGAAGGACGGTGTCCGTGTGAAGGTGCTCCGGGCCGTCGACCTGGACATCGAGCCGGGCGTGACCAGCGAACCCGTCCGCGAGGGCGACGCCTGGCCGGCCGTGCACGCCGAGCTGCTGGACGCCGAGATCCTGGTGATGGCCTCGCCGACCTGGCTGGGCAGGCCGTCCTCCGTGGCCCAGAGGGTGCTGGAGAGGATGGACGCCATGCTGTCCGAGACCGACGACCAGGGCCGGCCCGTCGCCTACAACCGGGTCGCGGGCGTCGTCGTCACCGGCAACGAGGACGGCGCCCACCACGTCATCAGCGAGATCTCGGGAGCGCTCGCCGACATCGGCTACACCATTCCGGGCCAGGCCTGGACGTACTGGCACCTCGGCCCCGGACCCGGCCCCGACTACCTCGACGATGAGCGGGGCCGCGAGTGGTCGCACCGCACCGGCCGGGCCATGGCCGCCAACCTGGCCGGCGTCGCGCGGGCGCTCGCCGCGCGGCCCCTGGGGGCGCCGCCGGGCTGAGCCGCCGCAGGGCTGATGAGCCGGGCGGCCGGTGGGCCCCGGCGTCAGTCCCCGTGGGACTCCTCCTGGGCGCGGGTGTTCGGGGTGATGGCCTCACCGGCCTCGCCCCGGCCGCGCCGCGACTCCCGCTCCTCGTCGGTGCGGCGCTCGGCCTCCTCGATCTCGCGCATCACCTTCTCGAGCGCGGTCCTGGGACGGTCCTGCCGGTTCTCCTCGGCGTCCCGCTGCTCGGTCTCCTGTCGCTCGGCGTCCTCGGACACGGACGGCTCCCTTCCTCTCGGTGCCCGGCTCCTCGCCTCCGCACGGCGCCCGGCCGGGTCTGGTCAGTTCATGGCGGAGGCCGCGACGCGCAGCGGCACCGGCTCAGCGGGCGCCGACTCCTCGGAGAGCCGGGTGACCTCCGCCCACCAGGACGCCCCGTCCTCGATGTGCCGCAGCAGGACGCCCTCGCGGATCGCCCACGGGCAGACGGTGACCGTCTTCAGGCCGATCAGCTTCATCGCCGTGTGCCCGACGACCGCGCCGGCCAGGCTCTGCGCGGCGCGCGGGGCGGAGATGCCGGGCAGCTCGGCCCGCGCGGCGGCCGGCAACGCCGCCAGCCGGGTCACCGCCTCGCCCAGGCCGGCACAGTCCAGCGTGCGGGCGACGAACGGGCCCTGCCGGCCGGGCGGCGCCCCGCACAGCCGGGCCAGCTGCTGGAACGTACGGGAGGTGACCACCGCCGTACGCGGGCCCTCCCAGCGGATCCGGGCGGCCACGTCCCGAAGCTGGTGGCGGACCCTGCGGCGCAGCTCGCGGACCCGTTCCGGGGGCGGCGGGTCCCCTTCCGCGAAGAACTCGTGGGTCAGCCGGCCGGCCCCGAGCGGCAGCGAGGCCACGAAGTCCGGCAGCCGGCCCCGCCCGAACGCCACCTCGAACGAGCCGCCGCCGATGTCCATCAGCGCGAGCGGCCCCGCCCGCCAGCCCATCCAGCGCCGCGCCCCGAGGAACGTCAGCTCGGCCTCCACCTCGCCCGGCAGGGTGCACAGCGGCACACCGGTGTGCGCGGTGACCGTACGCAGCACCTCCCGCTGGTTGGGGGAGTTGCGCACCATGGCGGTCGCGAAGGCCAGCGGGCTCGCCGCGCCCCACCGGGCCGCCGTACGGTTCGCGGCGGCCACCGCCTCGACCAGGTTCCCGATCGCGTCGCCGGGTATCGGCTCACCCGGCTTGACCTGCTCGGACAGCCGCAGCCGCCACTTGGCCGTGTGCACCGGGAGCGGTACGCCGTCCTGCGCGTCCGCCACCACCAGCCGCACGGTGTTGGATCCCACGTCCAGCACGCTGATTCTCATGGCCGGGCGAGTACCCGGCGAAGGCGCTCCCTACGTCACCCGGCGGTGACCGACTTCCACGGTCCGGCGCCGCCCGGCCCTCAGGCCAGCTGACGCCGCACCAGTTCGTGCAGCCGGCCGGCCGGATCCGCGAGCAGCCGGGACGGCGGGCCCTGTTCGGCGACCTTGCCGTTCTCCATCACCACGACCCGGTCGGCGTCCAGCACCGTGGACAGCCGGTGGGCGATGACGATGCGCGTGGCGTTGAGCGCCCGGGTGCTGTCGATGACCGTGCGCTGGGTCTCGTTGTCCAGGGCGCTGGTCGCCTCGTCGAAGTAGAGGATCCGCGGGCGCCGGATCAGCGCCTGGGCGATCATCAGCCGCTGGCGCTGACCGCCCGAGACCGAGCCGCTGCCCGAGACGATCGTGTGCAGGCCCATCGGCATCCGCTCGATGTCCGCCGCGAGCCCCGCCATCCTGGCCGCCGCCATCGCCTCCTCGGGCGTGTAGGACCCGGTGCCACAGATGACGTCCAGGATCGACCCGGTGAAGGGCTGGGCGTGCTGGAGCACCACCCCGCACTGCCGGCGTACGGCCGACCGGTCGAGGGCGGCCAGATCCTGACCGTCGTAGAGCACGCTGCCCGAGACCGGGCGGTCGAAGCCGATGAGCAGGCGCAGCAGGGTCGACTTGCCGCAGCCGCTGGGCCCGACGATCGCCACGAACTCGCCCGGCCGCACCTCGAACGAAACGTCGTCCAGGACGAGGGGGCCGTCGTCGGAGTAGCGGAACGACAGCCGGCGCGCCTCGACCGCGCCGGACAGCGGCCCCGGCCGGGTGCTCGCCGCCCGCACCTCCGGGGTCGCCTCCAGCACCGGCCGGATCTCCTCGAACAGCGGCAGCGCGGCCACCACCGACACGAACGCGCCGGTCAGCGAGGTCACCGAGGTCAGCAGCATCGTCATCGACGTGTTGAAGGTGAGGAAGTCCGCCGCCGACATCGTGCCGCGCGCCGGACCGGCCAGCAGCATGAACATCACCAGGGAGCACAGCGGCAGATACACCGCGCCCAGCACCGTGGACAGGTTCTTGATCCGGCCGAGCCGCTGCTGGAGTTCACGGCTGCGGGCGAACTGGCCCGCCCAGGCGGCGTAGGCGTAGTTCTCGGCGGCGGCGATCCGCAGCTTGGGCAGGCCCCGCAGGGTCTGGAACGCCTGGTTGTTGAGCTTGTTGGAGAGCACCACCAGCCTGCGCTGCCAGCGCACCTGCCACAGCCCGAGCCCGAGGAACACGGCGGCGATGACGACGAGCATGCCGATCGCGGCCAGCGCCATCGGCACGCTGTACCAGAGCAGCAGACCCAGGTTCATGGCGCCGACGGTCACCGACTGCGCGACCGACGGGCCGAGGCCCGCCAGCAGCCGGCGGATCGCGCTGATGCCCATGGCCGCGCTCGCCAGTTCACCCGTGGAGCGTTCGGTGAAGAACGTCGTCGGCAGCCTCAGCAGCCGGTCCCACACGGCGGGCTGGAGCGTCGCCTCGATCCGGCCCTCCAGCCGCAGGATGGTCATGTTCTGGAGCAGCATGAAGGCCGCCGCCACCACGGCGCTGACCAGTACGGCCAGACACACCTGCTCGATCAGCCCCTGCTGGGCCCGCGGCACGTACTCGCCGAGCACCTTGCCGGTGGCGACCGGCACCAGCGCGCCGATCGCCACCGTGACGAGCCCGCTGAGGAGCAGGCCCGTCAGGTCACGGCCGGTGCCCCGCATGCTGAACCGCAGCAGCCCGAGCGGACCGAGTCCGCGCTCGGGCAGCGGGCGGTAGAACATGACCGCCCGCGGCTCGAACTCCGCCGCGTTGGCCTTCTCCACCGGCGTCTCGCGGCCGGTCGCGGGATGGACGGCGACATAGCCGCCGCGCCGCCACAGCAGCGCGACCGGCGCCCCGGACAGGGCCCGGTGGGCGACCAGCGGGCCGACGTCGTCGCGCCACCAGCGGCCGTCCAGCCGTACGGCGCGGGTGCGCACGCGGGAGGCGAGGGCGATCTGCTCGACGGGGTCGAGCCGGTCGTCACCGACGCCGGTCCGGGCCGGTTCGACGAGGGTGATGCCGGCGGCCCCCGCGACCAGTTCGCAGGCCGCGAACGTGGCGTCCGCGTCCGCGGCCGTCGCGCGCGGCCCCGCCTTCCGGCCGATCGACGCCAGCAGCGTCCGGTCGGCCTGCGCGCGCACCGCCTCACCGGCCTTGAGGCCGGCGGCCGTGCGCGTCTCGTGGGTGCGCTCGACCTGCTCGATCCAGCGGTCCAGGGTGGTCAGCAGGCGGTACTGCTGGTCGACCATGGACTGCCACACCGCGGGGTCCATCAGCAGGTCGGTGGCGGCCTCCGCGCCGTACAGCGAGCCGTACTGGACGCTGCCCGGCGGGACCTGCATCCAGAACACGTCGTCGTCGGTGACCTCCGTGGGCCGCTCGGCCATCGGGGCCTGGAAGAGGACGGACAGTCCGCGGCCGACGCCGAGGGCGAGGGCGTACTCCAGGGGGCTCGACGTGGGCGGCACGTACTGGGGGTTGCCGTACGCGTCGTAGGACCAGGTCTGGGTGCCCGCGGGCTCGTACAGCTCACGCAGGCCGACGCGGTGGACCACACAGTCGCGCAACGGGCGGGCCACCAGCGTGTGCTGGGGGCCGGCCACCGGGCCGAGCAGCAGCGAGCCCGCCTCCAGCCGGCCCAGGTGGTGCCAGTGGCCCTGCTGCTCCGCGTCCACCGCGAACAGGTCCAGCGCGCCTGCGGCGACCAGCCACAGCACCTGCGGACCCTCCAGGTCGAGCCGGCCCACCCCGGCGCAGTCCACCCGCGTACCCATCCGCCCCAACGCCGAGAGGACGACGTCACCTTCCTGTACGGCCGTCATCTCACCGCTCCCTGACCAGCGCCGCGTACGCCCCGCCGCGCGCGAGAAGGTCCTCGTGCCGTCCGCGTTCCACGACCGTGCCGTGTTCGAGGACGACGATCTCGTCGCTGTCGCGGACCGTGCTGAGCCGGTGCGCGATCACCACACAGGCGCAGCCGCGCCGGCGCAGGTTGTCCATGACCAGCTGTTCGGTCTCCGCGTCCAGCGCGCTGGTCACCTCGTCCAGCACCAGGATGCTGGGCCGGCGCACCAACGCCCGTGCGATCTCCAGGCGTTGGCGCTGACCGCCGGAGAAGTTGCGGCCGTCCTGCTCGACCCGGCTGTGGACGCCGCCGGGCCGCCGTACGACGACGTCGTACAGGGCGGCGTCCCGCAGGGCCTCCACCACCGCGTCGTCCGGGACGGAGGGGTCCCACAGCGCCACGTTGTCGCGGACCGTGCCCTCGAAGAGGAACACCTCCTGGTCGACGAAGGAGACCGAGGCGGCGAGGGCCCCGCGCGGGATGTCCTCCAGGCGCCGGCCGTCGATGCGGATCACGCCCTCCCACGGCGCGTACAGGCCCGAGATCAGCCGGGACACCGTCGACTTGCCGCTGCCCGAGCCGCCCACCAGCGCGACCTGCTGCCCCGGCCCGACACTCAGGTCGAAGCCGGTCAGCAGCGGCTTGTCGAGCGGGCTGTAGCCGAAGCCGATGTTCTCCAGCTCGACGTGGCCGTGCAGCCGGCGGGTGGAGTCGCCGCCGGAGCGGCGGTCGTAGAGCGGGTCGGCCCGGAAGTTCTCCACGTCCTTGAGCCGGGCCACGTCCGCGGCGAAGTCCTGGATACGGCCCGCGACACCGTTCAGCCGGGTCAGCGGGGCGGTGAAGCGGGCGACCAGCGCCTGGAAGGCGACCAGCAGACCCACCGAGATGGCGCCCTCGATCGCCCGCATCCCGCCGATCCACAGGATCAGCGCGCTGTTGACGGTCGCCAGCGTCGGCGCGACCACACCCAGCCAGGCGCTGGGCACCCCGAGCCGCTGCTGCTCCTCCAGCGTGGTGGCGTGCTGCCCGGCCCACTTGCGGAAGTAGCCGTCCTCACCGCCGGTCGCCTTCATCGTCTCGATCAACTGGAGCCCGCTGTACGCCGTGTTGGTCAGCCGCGCGTTGTCCGCGCGCAGCTTGGCCGTACGGGTCGCGCGCATCCGGATCACCACGCGCATCGCGACCAGGTTCAGCAGGGCCACGCCGATGCCGACGAACGTCAGTTGCGGGTCGTAGGTGTAGAGGAGGACCGCGTACAGGACGACGACCACCGCGTCCACGCCCGCCGACGCGAGGTCACGGGCCAGGGTCTCGGCCACCGCGTCGTTGGACTGCAGGCGCTGCACAAGGTCGGCCGGGCCGCGCTGGGAGAAGAAGGTGACCGGCAGCCGCAGCAGATGGCGCAGGAAGCGGGCGCTGGACAGCGTCGAGGAGATGATCCGGCCGTGTTGCAGGTTGGCCTGCTGGAGCCAGGTCAGCGCGACGGTGAGCAGCACGCAGGCTCCCATCGACGCGAACAGCACCTCCAGCAGGGAGGTCTGGTCGCCGATCAGGAACATGTCGATGTAGGTCCGGCTCAGCGCGGGTACGGCCGCGCCCACCACGACGAGCAGCAGGCTCGCCAGCACGGCGGCCGGCAGGGTGCCCGCGGTGCCGCGCAGCCGGGCCGGCATCGCGCCCAGCACACCCCGCTTGCGCCCGCCGCGTTCGAAGTCCTCGCCCGGCTCCAGCACCAGCACCACACCGGTGAAGCTGCCGTCGAAGTCCTCCATCGGCACGAACCGGCGGCCCTTGCCGGGGTCGTTGACGAACACGCCCCGGCGGCCGAAGCGGCGGCGCAGACCCTCGTAGACGACGTAGTGGTTGAACTCCCAGAACAGGATCGCGGGCGACCTCACCTCGGCGAGGGCCGCCAGGTCCATCTGCATGCCCTTGGCGGTCAGGCCGTAACCGCGGGCCGCCTTCAGGAGGTTGCTGGCGCGCGAGCCGTCCCGCGACACCCCGCACGCGATGCGCAGCTCCTCCAGCGGGACGTGACGGCCGTAGTGGCCCAGGACCATGGCGAGGGAGGCGGCCCCGCACTCCACGGCCTCCATCTGGAGCACGGTGGGCGTACGGACGGTCTTCATCCGGCTCTTGGGGACCGCGCGCCGGGGCGGCGCGGCCCGTCGTCGGCCGCGGGTCTCGGTCGCGGTCACGGAAGCAGCCAATCGAGGGGACGCTGGTCGGCCAGCCGGATCGAGGCGGTGGCCATGGTCATGGAGGTGAGTGCGTACGGCGGCCCGTCGGCGGACGACCACGTGTAGCCGCTCCTCGTCGCCGGGGAGCGGTCGAGCCGGACCAGGACCGCCACCGGGCGGCCCTCCCGTGTGAACTGCTCGCCCAGTTGGCCGTCGCCGAGGAACGCGGCGATCTGCTGGGCCGACTGCGCCGAGCGGTCCACCGACTTCACCCGGCCGCGCAGCACGCCGTACCGCTGCGACGGCACCGTCTGCACGGTCAGGTCCACGGCCGCGTCGGCCGGGACGGAGGCCGCGTTCTCCGCCGGGACGTACACCGTCGCGTACAACGGTTCGTCCGCCTCCGCGACCTTCTCCACCGCGGCGACGTTCGCGCCGGTGGAGACGATCTGCCCGAGGGTGGCGGCGAGCGCGGTGATCCGGCCCGCGGCGACCGTGCGCACCACCGTGTCGCCGTCGGCGGTACGCACCTTCAGCACGGGGGAGCCGGCGGGCAGCCGCTCGCCCTCCTTCGCGAGGACCGCGGTG
The DNA here is from genome assembly GCF_002154575.1 of Streptomyces bobili. Taxonomy (GTDB): domain Bacteria; phylum Actinomycetota; class Actinomycetes; order Streptomycetales; family Streptomycetaceae; genus Streptomyces; species Streptomyces bobili. Next base: position 3,204 of record NZ_MUBA01000180.1, on the reverse strand, counting down.
ACCTGGCCGGCCGCGGGGCTCTGGAGGATGTAGCTGCCCTCGCCGTGGGTGAGGACGGCGGGCGCGCTCACGGTGGAGGTGACCGAGCCGGTCACCGCCCATACGGACGCGGCGGCCATGACGACCACGGTCACGGACAGCACCAGCCAGCCCTGGGGGCGGGCGAAGCGCACCGGCAGGTCGAGCTCCTCGGGCGACTGGAGCTTGGCGAGGGCCTGTTGGCGGAACTGCACGGGACTTCCCTCGGGGGATTCACGGCATCGGCTCGGGGTTCACGGGGCCGCATCGCGGGTTCGACGGGGCCGGATCGGGGGTTCACGGGGCCGAGTCGGAGGTTCGACGGGACCGGGCCGACGGTTGCGTGGAACCGGGCCGACGGCTGCTCGGCGCCGACTCGGCGGTTGACGGCACCGACTCGGCGGTTCACGGCACCGAAGAGTCCCGGAACCGGGTGAGCGGCTCCGGGACTCGAAGGGTCACAAGGCGGCGATCAGAGACCGGCGACCAGGTTGGTGACGGGGGCGGCGCTCAGGCCGGTCGCACCCTCGACGGTGCCGACGACCGTGTCGACCAGGGCGGAGACCGGCGCGATGCCGTCCACCAGGCCGGTGACGGTGCCGAGGGCGTTCACGGACAGGCCGCCGGAGACGTTGTCGAGGTCGGCGTCGGCGATCTCGACGGTCTCGACCTGGGGGGTGGAGTTCATGGGGGAACTTCCCTTCATATGGATATCTCACAAGGGGGGAGCGGCCCCCTCTGGGGACAGATGACGGCCGCGACCGCGGGCACCGAAGTCCCGTTTCCGGGAACCCCGGTGGACCCCGCGATGCGTTGGATCAAAGCAGGTCTGCCGCCGGGGCTTCCAATCAATCACCCGCCTCACCAGGGAACTTGCGTCACGGGAGAGTCAAAGCGTGCAGGTGTGGCCACGCGTTGTCGCCGACTTCTTCACACCCCGGCCCGAGATCGCTCCGATGAGCGGCGCACGTCCTCGCGGCGAATCCGACACACCGGCCCCAATGGCACGCCGGGCCGCGCGCGGTTGTGCAGAAGCGGGGAGCCCCGTGACCCGCTTGGGCAATCGGTGTGCAGATTCCCTGAAGCAGGGATTCCGCTCTCCGTCCGGAACGGTCCGTCAGCGACCGGTCACCTTCGGTATGAGCGGGCGTCAGCCCAGCAGGGCGTAGACCGTGCTCGCCCGTGCGGCGAGTTCACCCGAACGCTCGGCCGTCATCGTGATGTCCGCGAAGGCCATCCGGCGGCCCAGCTTCGTCAGGACCGCCTGGATCAGGACATCCGAATCGGCCACAGCACGCTGGAAGGACGTCGACTGCTGCACCGTCGTCATCGGCACGAAGGCCCCCCGGGCGGCCGAGACGGCGATCACCGTCGCGGTGTCCGCGGCTGCCATCAACGCCTGCCCCGACAGCCCACCGCCCTCCCTTGCCAACTCCGTCGACCAGGGCAGACGCAGAATCGCCCGGTCCTCTCCCAGCGCTTCCACGGACAGGCCCAGCGCGCGCACCCACGGCGCGAAGCAGTCGGAAAGGATCTTGTCGGCTTCGGTGGTCGTCATCGTCATATGGGCGATTGTTCCCCGCCGCGCTCTCCGGGACTCCGGTCATGGCCGATTCACGGTTTCGCAAAGGAAGTCGGCAAACGCGATTGAACGCACCCCGCGCCCCCTGCGTACCCATGGCCAACCAGGCGCCGCTGTACGGAGCTGCCGCCCCCGGCAGCCGGACCCCGTCCCCCCAGGAGGTCGAGTTTTTTGAGTCACAAGCGAATTCCGAAGCGCAGGGCCGCGATAGCGGTGGGTGGTGTCGCGGCGCTCGGAGCGGCGGCACTCCTGCTGCCCCACGCCAACGCCTCCCAGGACGGCGGCGACAAGGCCGCCGCGGCGCCGAGGACCATGAAGGCGGCGGACGCCTCGGACCTCGCCTCACAGCTGCAGAACCTGCTCGGCGACGCCTTCGCGGGCTCCTACTTCGACACCGGCAAGAATCAGCTCGTCGTCAACGTCGTCGACGTCTCCGGTGACCAGAACAACGTCATCGTCCAGGCGAAGAAGGCCGGCGCGAAGATACGCGAGGTCGACAACAGCACGGCCGAACTCAAGGCCGCCGCGCAGACCCTGAAGGCCGACGCGACCATCCCGGGCACCTCCTGGGCGGTCGACCCGCGGACCAACAAGATCCTCGTCACCGCCGACTCCACGGTCACCGGCGGCAAGTGGGACCAGCTGGAGTCCACCGTCCAGAACCTCGGCGCCGGGACCGCCACCATCAAGAAGTCGGCCGGCACCTTCAAGACCTTCGCCTCCGGCGGTGACGCCATCTTCGCCGGCGGAGCGCGCTGCTCCCTCGGCTTCAACGTCACCGCGGGCGACGGCGCCCCGGCCTTCCTGACGGCCGGTCACTGCGGCGTCGCGGCCGAGGCCTGGTCCGACTCCGAGGCCGGCGAGCCCATCGCCACCGTCGACCAGGCGGTCTTCCCCGGCGAGGGCGACTTCGCACTCGTGAAGTACGACGACCCGGCCACGGTCGCCCCGAGCGAGGTCAACCTCGGCGACCAGACCGTGCAGATCTCCCAGGCCGCGGACGCCACCGTCGGCACCCAGGTCTTCCGGATGGGCAGCACCACCGGTCTCGCCGACGGGCAGGTCCTCGGCCTCGACGCCACCGTCAACTACCCCGAGGGCACAGTCACGGGCCTCATCCAGACCGACGTCTGCGCCGAGCCCGGCGACAGCGGCGGCTCGCTGTTCACCCAGGACGGCCTCGCGATCGGCCTGACCTCCGGCGGCAGCGGTGACTGCACGGCCGGCGGCGAGACCTTCTTCCAGCCGGTGACCACCGCCCTCGAGGCGGTCGGCGCGACCCTCGGCGACGCCGGGGCCGGTGCGGGCGCCGATGAGGGTATCGGCGCCGGGGACGGCGTGGGCGACGACGAGGCCGGAGCGGGTGCCGGCGAAGGCGCCGCGGAAGGTGCCGACGCGGGCGCCGCCGCCGGTGCCGGTGAAGCAGCGGGCGGCGAGACCGGAGCCGGCGAGGAGGCCGGTCAGGAGGCCGGTCAGGACGCAGGCGGAGCGGCCGGTGCCGGGGACCAGAACGGCGACGGCGTCCAGGACGACTCCGGGCTGACCGAGAACCACTGACGCGCCGTACCCACCGCCCGTCCCTCACCCCGACCACCGGCCGGACG
>NZ_MUBA01000018.1 GCF_002154575.1 Streptomyces bobili | reverse complement strand
CGGGGACAGGGCGGACGGCGGCAACGGCTCCGCGCGCCCGGCCGCCGCCGCCCTGTCCCCGTACAAAGCTGAAGGCGGCCGTTCCGGGAAGGCGGGGGAGAGTGGCGCCTCCACGCCCGTCGGCGGAGGGGAGCGCCCGGCGCGTGCGCGCGCGACCGGCGAGTCCTCGGGCGGCCGGTCGAAGGCCGCGGGCGAGACGCACGCGCGCGTGCGAGATAGCGCCCCTCCCGCGCGGGTGCGGGGAAAGGGCGGTCCCGCCCGCCCGCCGGAGACCGAAGCACCCGCGCGCGATCGCGACACCCACGAGGGTCGCGACACCCGCGACACCCGCGACACCCGCGACACCCGCGAGAGTCCCGACGGTCGCGACGCCCGCGGCGGTCGTGGGAGGGGCGGTGACAGCCAGGCCGTGCCGGACGACCCGGGTTCCGGTGAACCCTGGGGCGACGGTCTCATCGCGCGTCGCGTGAACGAGGCGACCGCCGCCGAGCAGGCCGTCGCGGCGCTGGAGGTCCGGTCCGGCGGGCCCCAGACCGCGACCCCGCTCGCCTACGACGGAGCCCTGCGCTCCCGGCTCGACGCGTTGCGTGAACTGGTGGGGCTCTCCCGTACGCGGCTCGACAGCAGGACGCTCTCCGAGGCGGGGCGCGTTCTCGACGAGGCGGCGGCCCGGCGCAGGCTCTCGGGGCAGCACACCGTCGTCGCGATCGCGGGGGCCACCGGCAGCGGCAAGTCCCAGTTGTTCAACGCGCTCGCCGGGGTGACCATCTCGGAGACGGGCGTGCGGCGGCCCACCACCGCCGCGCCGATCGCGTGCAGTTGGAGCGACGGCGCCGCGAGCCTGATCGACCGGCTCGGCATCCCGGGCCGGCTGCGCCGCCGCCCGGTGCAGAGCGCGGACGCCGAGGCGCAGTTGCGCGGGCTCGTCCTGGTCGACCTGCCCGACCACGACTCGGCCGCAGTGCAGCACCGCGAGCAGGTCGACCGCGTGCTGGCGCTGGTGGACGCCGTCATCTGGGTCGTCGACCCCGAGAAGTACGCCGACGCCATGCTCCACGAGCGCTATCTGCGGCCCATGGCGGGTCACGCGGAGGTCATGTTCGTCGTCCTCAACCAGGTCGACCGGCTGCCGGGCGAGGCCGCCGAGATGGTCCTCGACGACCTGCGGCGGCTGCTCGACGAGGACGGCGTCGCCCTCGGCGAGTACGGCGAACCGGGCGCGACCGTCCTCGCGCTGTCCGCGCTCACCGGCGACGGGGTCGGAGAACTGCGGGAGCTGCTCGGCCAGTTCGTCGGAGAGCGCGGTGCCGCGGCGCGGCGGATCGCGGCGGATGTGGACGCCGCCGGATGGCGGCTGCGGTCCGTCTACGCGACGGAACGGCGCACCGGGCTGAGCGAGGAGGCGCGGGACGATTTCGCCGACCGGCTCGCGGACGCGGTCGGCGCCACCGCTGCGGGCGACGCCGCCGAACGCGCCTGGCTGCGCAATGCCAACCGCGCGTGCGGGACGCCGTGGCTGAGGCTGTGGCGGTGGTACGAGGACCGCCGGGATCCCCCCACCGGCCGGATGCCGGTCCGCTCGCAGGCCGACGAGGAGGCCACGGCGCGCCAGCGCGTGGAGCAGGCGGTGCGCACGGTGTCGGAGCGGGCCTCGGCCGGCCTGCCCGCGCCGTGGGCGCAGGCGGTGCGTGAGGCGGCCGTACGCGGTGCGCAGGGGCTGCCGGAGGCGCTGGACGAGCTGACCGCGCGGGCCGGGGAGCCGCAGGGGCGTCCGCCGCGGCCGGGCTGGTGGCCGGCGGCCGTGCTGGCCCAGGCGTCCATGACGCTCCTGCAGATCCTCGGCGGTCTGTGGCTGGTCGGCCAGATCGCCGGGGTCATGTCGCCGAACCTGGGCGTGCCGGTGCTGCTGATGGTCGCCGGCATCATCGGCGGCCCGCTGGTGGAGTGGAGCTGCCGGCTGGCGGCCCGCGGTCCCGCACGCAGATACGGCCAGGACGCGGAACGGCGCCTGCGGGAGGCTGCCGCCGGGTGCGGCAGAGCGAGGGTCCTGGATCCCGTGGCCGCCGAGTTGCTGCGGTACCGGGAGGTACGGGAGCAGTACGGGCGGGTGATGGGCGCGGAGGCGCTGGTGAGGTGAGGGCGGCACCCATGGGCGGGCGCCGGGTGGTGATCCGGCGCCCGGCGGTCCGGGGCGTGCCAGACGGTGATCCGGCGGCGGTGACGCGGGCGGTGATCCGGGTGGTGCGAGCTTGGTCTCCCTCGTTCGGGTGACGGCTTTTTCCACAGGCCGGTGGTGGTCCACAGGGCGCGGCGGGCTCGGCCCGGCGGAGGCAGTCTGGTGGTGCGGCGATCGCGGCGGACGCGGTCGTGGCGACGGTGGCGGTGAGCGGCTCGGGGCGGATGCCTCGTGGCCGCCGGCGTCCCGGAAAACCCAGACGCAGCCGTACGGGACCGGCCCGTACGCGTATCCGCCCGGTGTGAACATCGGGGTGAGGGAGGGGTTCTCGATGAACGAGACGATGGTCTGTGCGGTGGGGAACGTGGCGACGCAGCCGGTGTACCGGGAGTTGTCGGCGGGGCCGTCGGCGAGGTTCCGGCTGGCGGTGACCTCGCGTTACTGGGACCGGGAGAAGAGCACCTGGACCGACGGACACACCAACTTCTTCACGGTGTGGGCCAACCGGCAGCTGGCGGTGAACGTGGCGGCGTCGCTGAACGTGGGCGACGCCGTGATCGTCCAGGGCCGGCTGAAGGTGCGGGCGGAAGCGCGCGAGGGGCAGAACTGGACGTCGGCCGACGTCGACGCGGTGGCGATCGGCCATGATCTCGCCCGCGGCACCTCTGTCTTCCGCCGCGCGGCCAGGCCTGATACGGCCGCTGCGGCCGGCGTACCCACGCAGCCGGAGCCGGACTGGGAGACCCCGGTGGGGCCGCCGTCCGCGGAGCCCGAATCAGTGCGGCGACGCGAGCCGGCCGCCGTGACGTGATGTCAGGGAGCGTGCCGGTCTGAGCGATCGACGGCTTATCGGCGGATACATCCCGGAGTTGTCAGTGGATTTGTCGATAAGCCCTGCTCGCAGGCGATCTTGGGGATAACGATTCCGAGTCGGATCACCCATCGGGTGACCTGACCGGGAAGGCCGGTACGTCCGCCTCTCTAGGATGCCGAACGTGGCTCACGGGGCTTCTGATTCTGCTGGTGGGACCCATCCCCCCACGTCAACGGGTCCTGCTCGAAGGGGAATTACGTGATTTCTTCGTTCTCCGCGCCGTTCGGGCGCGGACGGGGCGCGGTCCGCCTCGCAGCGGGGACGCTGGTGTCCGGACTCGTCGCCGCCGGTGTCCTCGTCACCGCGGGCACGGCCGTCGCCGACACCGCGGCACAGACGCAGGGCGGAGCGACGGCGACGATAGGCGGTCTCAAGACCTACGGCGCCGCCGTGTTCCACGACGAGAGCGGGGACCAGGAGGTCTCGGCCGGTCTGTTCGAGATGTCCGTCGACGGCGGCGGCACCCTGCACACCTACTGCGTCGACCTCCACAACCCCACGCAGAAGGACGCCAAGTACCAGGAGACGCCCTGGAGCGGCACCTCACTGGGCGTCAACAAGGACGCGGGCCGCATCCGCTGGATCCTGCAGAACTCCTACCCCCAGGTCAACAACCTGGCCGCGCTGGCCAAGAAGGCCGGTATCACCGGAGGCGGCCTCACCGAGCAGGACGCGGCGGCCGGTACCCAGGTGGCGATCTGGCGCTACTCGGACGGCGCGGACGTCGACGCCGTCGACCCGCAGGCCGAACGGCTCGCGGACTACCTCCACGGGACCGCCCGCGCCGTGGCGGAACCCCCGGCGTCACTGACCCTGGACGGGCCCGCGGTCTCCGGGCACCCCGGCGAACTGCTCGGCCCGGTCACCGTACGGACCGGCGCGAGCGCCGTGACGGTGACGCCGCCGCTCGACGCCGCGATCACCGGCGTACGCGTCGTCGGCAAGGACGGCGAACCCGTCACCTCCGCGCGGGACGGCAGCGAACTGTTCTTCGACGTGCCCGTCGGCACCGCCGCCGGGGCCGCCGAGCTGACCGTCCAGGCCTCCACCACCGTCCCCGTCGGCCGCGCCTTCACCTCCGCGAGCCGCAGCCAGACACAGATCCTGGCCGGCTCCAGCGAGTCGACCGTCGCCGCGACGGCTGCCGCGACCTGGGCCGAGACAGGCGCCGTGCCGGCCCTCTCCGCCGCGAAGAACTGCCCGGAGAACGGCGTCGACATCGCCGCGTCCAACCAGGGCGACCAGGCATTCACCTTCGAGCTGATGGGCGTGCGGCACAGCATCCCCGCCGGCACGACCCGCACGGTGACGATCCCTCTCCAGGAGGATCAGGCCTACGACTTCACCATCACCGGCCCGCAGGGCACCCAGAGCCGCTTCGCCGGCGTCCTCGACTGCCGGACCAGAGCCGACGAGACCGGCCTGACCACCCAGACACTCGCCGAACCCAGCCCGGCCACGGTGGGCGGCACCGCCCGCGCGGGCAGCGACCTCGCCGAGACCGGCGGCTCCGACGCCACCCCCCTGATCGCCGGCACCGCGATCGGCCTGGTCGTCATCGGCGGCACGGTCCTGCTGCTCGTCGGCCGCAAGGAGAACACGACACAGGGCTGAGGCAGCCCACACGGCACGCACCGGGAGACGGGAGGGCCAGGGCTCGACAGCGGCGGGCGGGGCCCTGACTCCTCACCCGCGGCCGTCACCCCCGCGACGACGGAAACGGGTGACGTTCCTCGCTCCGGTCCACCGCCGGGGGCAGAGTGGTCGTATGAACGCAGACGACAGGAACACCCTGGCCGGGGCACGGGTGGCGACCAGGCTCCCGGCCCAGGACCTGGACCGGGCACGCCGCTTCTACGCCGAACGGCTCGGCCTGCACCCGGTCGACGAACGCCCCGGCGGACTGCTGTACCGATGTGAGGGCGGCGCGGAGTTCGTGCTGTTCCGGTCGACGGGAACCTCGCCCGGCACGTTCACGCAGATGGCCTTCGAGGTCGACGACATCGAGGCAGTGGTGACGGAGCTGAAGCGCCGCGGTGTGGTCTTCGAGGAGGTCGACGTGCCCGGCTTCCGCACCGTCGACCACGTCGCCGAGATCGACGGGAACTACCCGAGCAAGCGCGCCCGGGGCGAACGCGGAGCCTGGTTCCACGACAGCGAGGGAAACCTCCTGGGCGTCGGCCAGCCGGTCGGCTAGAGGGAGAAACGGAGGAACGGCACGAGGGAGACCATGGCCACGGGCACTGACATCGATGCTGACAGGTCCGACGGGCCCGCGAACGCGACGTGGTCCTTCACGTGCCGGATCTGGCGCTCCCTGTACCCCTGGCCACCGCCAGTGACAGGTCCGCCGCAGGCGTCTAGGGCAAAACCGCAGGTCAGGGAGTCCCCCGCAATCGGGTTTCCCCCCAGGGGTAGCAGTCCGGCAAGATGGGGTGTATCTGCCCACTGCCAGAATTCAAGCTGCCGGACGGTTTCTCTTGGCTGAGTACATCTACACCATGCGCAAGACGCGTAAGGCTCACGGCGACAAGGTCATCCTTGACGACGTGACGCTGAGCTTCCTGCCCGGCGCGAAGATCGGTGTGGTCGGGCCTAACGGTGCCGGTAAGTCCACCGTTCTCAAGATCATGGCCGGGCTGGAGCAGCCGTCCAACGGCGATGCCTTCCTGTCGCCCGGCTACTCCGTCGGCATGCTGCTGCAGGAGCCGCCGCTCGACGAGTCGAAGACGGTCCTGGAGAACGTGCAGGACGGCGCCTCCGAGATCATGGGCAAGCTCAAGCGGTTCAACGAGGTCGCCGAGCTGATGGCGACCGACTACTCGGACGCGCTCATGGAGGAGATGGGCAAGCTCCAGGACGACCTGGACCACGCCAACGCGTGGGACCTGGACGCCCAGCTGGAGCAGGCCATGGACGCCCTGGGCTGCCCGCCCGGCGACTGGCCGGTCACCAACCTCTCCGGTGGCGAGAAGCGCCGCGTCGCGCTCTGCAAGCTGCTGATCGAGGCCCCCGACCTGCTCCTGCTCGACGAGCCCACCAACCACCTGGACGCCGAGTCCGTGCAGTGGCTGGAGCAGCACCTCGCCAAGTACGCCGGCACCGTCGTCGCCGTCACCCACGACAGGTACTTCCTGGACAACGTGGCCGGCTGGATCCTCGAACTGGACCGCGGTCGCGCCATCGGCTACGAGGGCAACTACTCCACCTACCTGGAGTCCAAGGCCTCCCGCCTCAAGGTCGAGGGCCAGAAGGACGCCAAGCGCGCCAAGCGCCTCAAGGAGGAGCTGGAGTGGGTGCGGTCGAACGCCAAGGGGCGTCAGGCCAAGTCCAAGGCGCGTCTGGCGCGCTACGAGGAGATGGCCGCCGAGGCCGACAAGATGCGGAAGCTGGACTTCGAGGAGATCCAGATCCCGCCGGGTCCGCGGCTGGGCAGCGTCGTCGTCGAGGTCAACAACCTCAGCAAGGCGTTCGGCGAGAAGGTCCTCATCGACGACCTCTCCTTCACGCTGCCGCGTAACGGCATCGTCGGTGTCATCGGCCCCAACGGCGCCGGCAAGACCACCCTCTTCAAGATGATCCAGGGCCTGGAGGAGCCGGACTCCGGCGCGATCAAGGTCGGCGACACGGTCAAGATCTCGTACGTCGACCAGAGCCGCGAGAACATCGACCCGAAGAAGTCGCTGTGGGAGGTCGTCTCCGACGGCCTCGACTACATCAACGTCGGCCAGGTCGAGATGCCGTCGCGGGCGTACGTCTCCGCCTTCGGCTTCAAGGGTCCGGACCAGCAGAAGCCGTCCGGTGTCCTGTCCGGCGGTGAGCGCAACCGCCTGAACCTCGCGCTCACCCTCAAGCAGGGCGGCAACCTGCTGCTCCTCGACGAACCGACCAACGACCTCGACGTGGAGACCCTGTCCTCCCTCGAGAACGCGCTCCTCGAGTTCCCGGGCGCGGCTGTGGTCGTCTCCCACGACCGGTGGTTCCTGGACCGGGTGGCCACGCACATCCTCGCCTACGAGGGCGAGTCCAAGTGGTTCTGGTTCGAGGGCAACTACGAGTCCTACGAGAAGAACAAGATCGAGCGTCTCGGTGCGGACGCGGCCCGTCCGCACCGCGCCACCTACAAGAAGCTGACCCGGGGCTGATCTTTCTTGCGGCACATCTACCGCTGCCCACTGCGCTGGGCGGACATGGACGCGTACGGCCACGTCAACAACGTGGTGTTTCTCCGGTACCTGGAGGAAGCCCGTATCGACTTCCTGTTCCGCCCGGAGAAGGACTTCAAGCAGGGGTCCGTGGTGGCGCGCCACGAGATCGACTACAAGCGGCAGCTCGTCCACCGGCACACACCGGTCGACATCGAACTGTGGATCACGCAGATACGCGCCGCGTCCTTCACCATCTGCTACGAGGTGAAGGACGGCGACCAGGTCTACGTCAGCGCGTCGACGGTGATCGTGCCGTTCGACTTCGCCGCACAGCGACCGCGCCGGCTCACCGACGAGGAGCGTGAGTTCCTCGAGGAGTACCGGGACGACGACAAGGAGGCCGTCGCCGCATGACGGTGCTCCACCTCGCCGACGAGGGGGAGGCGGCGGATCTCGCGGCCTTCCTCTCCCGGCTGCTCCACTACGACCGTGGAGCGGCGGTCCGGCTCCAGGCGGCCGGCACCGCGCTGGCCGTCTTCGGACGGCCGCCGTCCTTCGAGGTCCTCGCGATCCGGGCGGTCCGGCTGGCGAAGCCGTACGAGAACGGCCTCGACGTCACGCTGGACGTGACCGTGTCCGCCGGGGAGCTGCTGGAGAGCGTCGACGAGGCGGCGGCCACGGCCGCCGTGCCCGCCGCGGTCACAGGGCCGCCCTGGGCGGGCGTGCTGCCGCCGCGCGGCGGCTGGCAGCCGCAGGCGGGCCTTCCGGCGCCGGACGCGCTGCGCGCGATGGTCGGCGCGGCGGTCGCCGAGTTCCGCCGCCGCATGGAGGAACTGCCGGACGAGGGCCGTACGCGCCCCGAACTCGACCGGATCGGGCGGGACATCTGGTCCCGGACGGTCGGCGAGACCGGCCTGCCCGTGCGGGCCGTGCACGCGGCCCAGTCGCTGGGTTTCCTGCGGCCGGCCACCCAGCCCCAGGACGTCGGGCTGTTCTCCTCGGGGTCGTGGCTGCGGCTGCGGACCCCGTACGGCTCGATCGCCGTACGGCGGGCCGGACTCGGCGGCCTGGGCCTCAGCGTGCGCTGAGTGGCATACGCCCCCTCAGGCCGCCGTACGCCGGGGCACCGGGGTCATCGCCGGGTCATTCCGGGGTGTTGAGCATGGATGCCGCCGCGTACGTGAGGTAGTTCCACAGCGTCTCCTCGTGCTCCGCGGAGAGCCCCAGGTCGTCCACCGCGTCCCGCATGTGCTTGAGCCACGCGTCGTGCGCGGCCCGGTCCACGGTGAAGGGCGCGTGCCGCATCCGCAGGCGGGGGTGGCCGCGGTTCTCGCTGTACGTCGTGGGGCCGCCCCAGTACTGGATCAGGAACAGCCTGAGCCGATCCTCGGCCGGGCCCAGGTCCTCCTCGGGGTACATGGGCCGCAGGACCGGGTCCTCGGCGACTCCCTCGTAGAAACGGTGGACCAGCCGACGGAAGGTGTCCTCCCCGCCGACCTGCTCGTAGAAGGTCTGCTCCTGAAGCGTGCCGCGCCGGATCTCTTTCACGCTCCCCATGGTCTCAGACCCGGGGACCGAGGACTCCAGCCCTAGGACCCCCGCGTTCGGGAGCCCCCGGGCACTCGCCTCCCGGGCCCGGTCGCCGCACAGTGGACGTATGACAGCGCATGCGCTCGGCAAGGAGCTGGAGCAGCTCGCCGTCTCCGAGCGGGCGGCGTTGGTGCGGGAGATCGAGACGAGCGGGGCCTTCGCCGCCGACCCGCAGTGGCGGGAGGCCTTCGGCACCGTTCCGCGTCATCTCTTCGTGCCCTACTACTACGTCGGCGGCGCGCGCGGGTACGAGCGGCGCTGGGGCGAGAGTCCCGATCCGCGGGCCCGTGAGCGCTGGTTGCGCGGCGCGTACGAGGACGTGCCGCTGGCCACCCGGCTGCGGGACGGGGAACTGCTCTCCTCCAGCAGCCAGCCCTCGCTGATGGCGGAGATGCTGGCCGAACTGCGGGTGGGCGACGGGGACCGGGTGCTGGAGGTCGGCGCGGGCACCGGGTACAACGCGGCGCTGCTGTCGTACCGGCTCGGGGACGAGCGCGTCACCACCGTGGACCTCGACCCGGAGATCACCGAGTCCGCCCGGCGGCATCTCGCCGACGCCGGGTACCGCCCCACGGTCGTCACCGGCGACGGCGCCCGCGGAGTCCCCGAACGCGCCCCCTTCGACCGGATCATCGCCACCTGCGAGCTGGCGTCGGTCCCGCGGGCCTGGATCGCCCAGTGCCGCCCCGGCGCCCGCATCCTGACCCCGCTCGCCACCGGGCTGCTCGCGCTGACGGTGGGGGAGAGCGGGCAGGCCGAGGGGAACTTCCTGCACAACCCCGCCTACTTCGTCCCGCTGCGCGGCACCGACCGGCGCGCGCCGGAGCCGGTCGCCCTCGGCGGGGTGCCGACGCGAGCCAGGGAGAACGACCTGTTCCGCTTCCTGCTGGCCCTCACCCGCGCCGCCCTCGACCCGCAGGAGGCCTACGCGCTGTGGGAACGCGAGGGAAGGCCCGGAAGAGACCGGTACGGCGTCACCGTCGGCGGCGAGCAGACCTGGGCCTGGCTCGACGACCCGGAGGGACCGTACGCCTGGCCCCTGCCGGGCTCGTCGGGGCCAACCCTCATCGGTACTTAGGGGGCGGGCGGTCCCAGGCCGACATGGGCCCGGCACCGCCTGCCGAGAGGGCCTAGCCCCGCCGCACCGTGATCGTCGTCCACGCGCCGACGTGGACCCGGTCGCCGTCCTGGAGCGGCACCGGCACGAAGGGCTGGATCGGCTCGTCGGAGCCGTTGACCGTGGTGCCGTTCGTCGAGTTCTGGTCGACGACGGCCCAGCTGCCGTCGGGCTGCTGGACCAGCACCGCGTGCTGGTGCGAGACGCCCGGGTCCTCCGGCGGTACCGACAGATCGATGTCGGGGGTCTCACCCGTGGAGTGCCGGCGGCGGCCGATGGTGATCTGGTTGCCGCCGAGCGTGCGCTGCTGCTCCGGGGAGTACGCGGGCAGGTTCAGTCCCGCGGCCTCCGGTCCCGAGCGGTGCATCATCGACATGAAGTACTCGCGGTCGGGGCCTATGGTCGCCGTCCAGGTCGCCGGCTGCTGCGGGAACGCCGGGCCGGGCGGGGGCGGGGCCTGGTTGCCGCCGGGCTGCGGGTAGCCGTAGCCACCGCCCTGGTTGCCGCCGGGGCCGCCAGTGTGGGACGGCGGGGAGAGCACCCAGTCGTCGTCTCCGCCGCCGAAGGACGGGCCGGACGGCTGCTGCGGCCGGCCGGTCTCCTGCGGGTAGCCGGGCGGGGCCTGCGGGCCGGGCTGTCCGGGCTGCTGGAAGGCCTGCGGGGCACGGTGACCGCCGGGGCCACCAGGCCCCCCGTGGCCACCAGGCCCGCCGGGACCGCCAGGTCCGCCGGGACCGCCGGGACCGCCAGGCATGCCATGACCGCCGCCGGGGCGGGGATCCTGCCGGGACGGATCGGGGCCGTACCCGCCCTGACCGCCGGGGCCACCCTGACCGCCCTGGCCGCCGGGGCCGG
>NZ_MUBA01000179.1 GCF_002154575.1 Streptomyces bobili | reverse complement strand
CCCCGCCCGTCGCCCAGCGGAACACAGGGACCACGGGGACCGGCGGGGCAATCGTGCCTACCGGCCGGTAATAAGCCATGAGCATGCCATGGCTGCCGACTCCGTGATCCGGGATCGGGTCACGCCCTGTTGTGACCTGTGCCACCGATGGGCCCGTGCTGCCCCCGCGGGTCCCGTCCCCCGTCCGGTCCCGTCCCTCAGTCGCCCACCGGCGTCTCCGTGAGCGCCTCGGGCGCCGGCTCCTGCGCCGGGGGCCGGCGCGCCTCCCGCAGGCGCGACCAGCGGCCGGCCAGGGGTTCCGTNNGCCCGCGCGCCAGCGGCCCTTGACCGAGATCCCGGCGCGCCGCGCCGCCCAGTAGCCGGTCGCGATCTTCGTCCCCGCGGTCACCACCGCGAGCGCCAGCGCGGGCACCAGCACCGGAGGAATGCTCGCCGGATCGGTGTGCAGACCGAAGAACACGAAGAAGACGGCCGCGAACAGATCCCTCAGCGGACTCAGCAGCGTGTGCGCGCCCTCGGCCACCTCACCGGACAGCGCGATGCCGACCAGGAACGCGCCGACCGCCGCCGACACCTGGAGCTGCTGCGCCACACCGGCGACCAGGATCGTCAGCCCCAGGACCACGAGGAGCAGCTTCTCCGGGTCGTCGCTCGACACGAACCGGGAGAGGACCCTGCCGTACCGCAGCGCCACGAAGAGGACGAGTCCCGCGGCACCCAGCGCCACCGCCAGGGTCACACTGCCGGCCGCCAGCCCGACGCCCGCCACCAGGGCGGTGACGATCGGCAGGTAGACCGCCATCGCCAGATCCTCCAGCACCAGGACGCTCAGGATCACCGGCGTCTCCCGGTTGCCGACCCGGCCCAGGTCGCCCAGCACCTTGGCGATCACCCCGGACGAGGAGATCCAGGTGACACCCGCCAGCACCACGGCCGCCACCGGACCCCAGCCCAGCAGCAGCGCCGCAGCCGCGCCCGGCAGCGCGTTGAGCGTGAAGTCGACCAGGCCGGACGGGTAGTGGGCCTTGAGATTGGAGACCAGATCGCTCGCCGTGTACTCCAGGCCGAGCATCAGCAGCAGGATGACGCCGATCTCGGCGCCGATGGCCACGAACTCCTCGCTCGCCCCCAGCGGCAGCAGCCCGCCCTCGCCGAAGGCCAGACCGGCGAGCAGATAGAGGGGGATCGGCGAGAACTGGAAGCGGGCGGCGAACCGGCCGAGCAGACCGAGCCCGAGGATGATGGAACCGAACTCGATCAGCAGGACCGCGGAGGAGTGCACCGGTTCACTCCCGACCGAGGATCGCCGCGGCCGTGTCGACGCCCTCACGGGTGCCGATCACGATCAGGGTGTCCCCGCCCGCCAGCCGGAAGTCCGGTGCCGGAGAGGGGATCGCGTCGGCCCGCCGCAGCACCGCCACGATCGACGCGCCGGTCTCCGTACGCATCCGGGTCTCGCCCAGCAGGCGCCCGTTCCAGTGGGAGGTCGCCGCCACCTCGATGCGCTCGGCGACCAGTCCGAGGTCGGTCGTGTACAGCAGGCTCGCACTGTGGTGGGACGGCTTCAGGGCGTCGATCAGCGCGCCCGCCTCGGCGCCCGACAGCCGCACCGACTGCGCGCAGGAGTCCGGGTCGTCGGCCCGGTACACGCTCACCGTCCGGTTTCCGTCGCGGTGGGCCACCACGGACAGGTGCCGCTGCTCCCGCGTCACGAGGTCGTACTGGACGCCGATGCCTGGCAGCGGTGTCGTCCGGAGGCGTGGAGCGGACACGGTTTCTTCCCCTTGCGGTTGTGGGCGGTGACGTCCGGAACCGGTGCGGTGCCAGTACTGGTGACGGTGCCAGAACCGGTGCCGGTACGGGCCTCTGTGCCGGCGTCGGTGCCGGAGGATGGCGGCGGTCGCCGGTGCCGGACCGGCCCTGTGGACCGTCGATCACCAGTGCGCCGAACCGTCATGCTGCCATCCCGCCGTACGGTGGCGACATGGGTGTCGTCACGGATGGACAGGGCCGGCGCGGGGCGGAGAAGCTGGTCCGGGCGGCGCCATGGTCCGCGACGGACGAGGCGGGTACGGCTTCGCCGCCGCAAGGCAACCGGTCGGTGGGACCCGAGGGGAAGAGAGGAGGAGTCGCGCGCGTGTCGTTGTTCTGGCGCATCTTCGCCCTCAACGCCCTGGGCCTGGTCGTGGCCGCTGCGCTGCTCCTGGGGCCCGTCACCGTCTCCACGCCCGTTCTGCCGGCCGAGGCGTTCGTCATCGCGGTGGGTCTGGCCTCGCTGCTGACCGTCAACGCCGTCGTGCTGCGCGTCGGGCTGGCCCCGCTCGGGCGGCTCGCCCGCGCCATGACCGACGCCGACCTGCTGCACCCCGGAGCCCGTGCCGTCGTCTCCGGTCCGGTGGAGACGGCCGAGCTGATCCGGACGTACAACGCCATGCTCGACCGGCTGGAGACCGAGCGCGCGACCAGCGCGGCCCGCGCCCTGTCCGCCCAGGAACGCGAACGCCATCGCATCGCGCGTGAACTGCACGACGAGGTCGGCCAGACCCTCACCGCCGTACTCCTCCAGCTCAAGCGCGTCGCCGACCGCGCCCCCGACGGCCTCCGCGGCGAGGTGGGCCAGGCGCAGGAGGCCACCCGCGCCGGCCTGGACGAGATCCGCCGGATCGCGCGCCGGCTGCGACCCGGCGTCCTGGACGAACTCGGCCTGGTCAGCGCCCTGCGCTCGCTCGCCGCCGAGTTCACCACCCACGGACTGACGGTCCGCCCCGAGGTGCGCCCCGGACTGCCCGCGCTGACCGAGGAGACCGAGCTGGTGCTCTACCGGGTCGCCCAGGAAGCCCTCACCAACACCGCCCGGCACTCCGGCGCCGACCGGGCCGAACTCCGCCTCCGACCCGTCGCCGACGGCGTCGAACTCCTCGTACGCGACAACGGCCGGGGTCCCGGGCCGACGGCGGGGGAGGGCGCCGGCGTCCTCGGCATGCGGGAACGCGCCCTGCTGATCGGCGCGACCTTCACCTTCGGCCCCGGTCTCGGCGGGGGGACGGCCGTACGTCTGCGGACCGCGCCCGCCGCGCTCCCGCCTCCCGGAGGCGAACTCCCGTGACGGCCGTACTCCCGTCGCGGCGCGGGGCTCCGCCGACCGCGTACCCCGCCCGCCCCAGCGTCCCCGGAGGCCGCCGATGACCGCCGAGCCGGCACCGACCCGTGTGCTCCTCGCCGACGACCACACCCTCGTGCGCCGCGGAGTACGGCTCATCCTGGACGGCGAACCCGACCTGACGGTCGTCGCGGAGGCGGGCGACGGGGCCGAGGCGGTCGAGCGTGCCCGCGCGGGCGACATCGACCTCGCCGTCCTCGACGTGGCCATGCCCCGGATGACCGGCCTCCAGGCGGCCCGCGAACTCTCCCGCCGACTGCCCGGCCTGCGGATACTCATCCTCACCATGTACGACAACGAGCAGTACTTCTTCGAGGCCCTCAAGGCCGGGGCGGGCGGGTACGTCCTGAAGTCCGTCGCCGACCGCGACCTCGTCGAGGCGTGCCGGGCGGCCGTGCGCGACGAGCCGTTCATCTATCCGGGAGCGGAGCGGGCGCTCGTGCGGTCGTACCTCGAACGGCTGCACCGCGGCGCCGGCGTGGACGGGCTGCCCGACCGGCCCATCACCGAGCGCGAGGAGGAGATCCTCAAGCTCGTCGCCGAGGGACACACCTCCAAAGAGATCGGCACCCTCCTCTTCATCAGCACCAAGACCGTCGAACGGCACCGCGCGAACCTCCTCCACAAGCTCGGCATGCGCGACCGCCTCGAACTCACGCGTTACGCCATCCGGGCGGGCCTGATCGACCCCTGACCCGCCTTGGGGGCCCGTCCCGTGCGGCCACGCGCGCTCACGCGCCCGCGTGCACGTACGCCGCCCAGATGTGCGGGCGTTCCGGTATCCGCTCCCGCAGGGCCCGGACACTGTGGTGCAGGGCGAGGGCCGGCCCCTGCCCTGGCCCGCCTACGGCCCGGCCGTAGAAGTCGCGCGTCACGTGGTCCGCGTGCGCGCTGTCGATCTCCCACAGCGTGCCGACGGCGGTCGGGAAACCGGCGAGCAGGAAGGCGCTGGTGATGTGGATCGCCTCGTCGCTGAGCCGCTCGGAGGTACGGGCCGTACCGCACGCCGCGAGGAAGGCGAGGCGCGCCGTGCCCGGCCGGGCGCGGCAGATGTCCAGCACCGGCAGCGACTCGCCGCTCGGCAGGTGCAGCAGGGCACCGGACGGCGCCGCCGGGTCGGACGCCGCATGGCAGCCGAAGTGCGCCCAGGCCGCGCCACCCAGCCCGGCCAGGACGGCCTCCCGGGTCGCCGCGGCGCCGATCAGCGGCTCACCCGCCCCGAGCAGTCCCGCGGCGTAACGTGTCGAGGCCGCGACACCGGGCAATTCCTCCTCGGGCGCGGCGACCAGCAGCGCGCCGCCGTCGGCGGCCAGGCCGAGCCGCTTCGCGCGGGCACGCGCGTAGGCGAGCGTCTGGAAGCCGGGTACGTACGACGACACCACGGTGTCCAGGGCGGCGCCGCAGCCTTCTTGGTCACAGTCGGGCCGGGTGCACTGGGCCGCGTGCAGCGGCAGGGCGTGGAAGGCGCCCGTGGGCACCCACCAGATCCGCGGCCACGACCCGCCCTCGGGTACGGCCTCGGTGGCACCGACATGCTCCAGGACGGGCCGCACGATCCGGTGCCAGGCCCAGGACAGCGTCCGGCGGACCTCAGCCCCCGCGGCGACCAGCTCGGCAGGGGAACTCCTCGACGCCCCCCGCGCGTTGATGACATCGACGGCCTCCCGCAGCCGCCGGGCCGCCCCGGCCACCTCCTCCGCCTCCGGTGCCAGGGCCAGGGCGGTGATCGACCGCTCGCTCACCACGACGGCGTGACACAGCTGCCGCGCGTGGTTGAGCACCACCACCGGGCCGTCCATGGCGAGCGCGCGCAACCGCTCCGCCGTCAGCGGACGCAGGAAGCCGTCGAAGCCGGGCCGGTCGCGGACGCGGTCGACCAGCCCGTCGAGGGCACGCGAGGTACGGAGCTTGGCGAGCCGCTCCCGTTCGGCGTCCCCGGGGGCCACCGGCTCGTGCTCCGCCGCGAGCAGCTCGGTCAGCCGCTCGAACTCGTCCGCAAGCTCCGGATGGGCCGACCGCAGCTCGCCGAGGTCGGCCCGCGCCTCCATCCGCCGGGACAGCAGCAGACCCCGGCCGCGCTCCAGCAGCTCGGTGGCACGGTCGACGTCGGGGCCGGTCACGGCGTGCCGTGCCGCGTAGGGCTCCGGCAGCGCCTCCGGCAGGCGGCCGTCGCGTTCCACCGCGGCGACGATCTCCTTCGGCCCCGCCGTGTGCTTGCGGAGCCGGGCGGAGGCGTCACGGACGAGGACCGCCGCCAGGACCAGCTCGACGATGCTCCTGATGTCCCCCTCGAACTGGGTCAGACCGTGCTCGGCGGACTCCTGGTCACTGCCCCGGTCGGTGATGCCGGGCAGCACGCCCACGGCCGCTTCGAGATGGGAGAGGGCAAGGCCGATCCGTGGCTCGGGCCTGCCCAGCGCGCCTGCCGCGGCGCCGATCTCGCCGTGCGCCCGGAACAGGGCCGGGAGCCTCGGGTCACGCATCGAGGCGGGATCGTCGATACCGGCGAGGCGGTTGCGCAACGGGGCCATCAGCGCCTCGAAGGCGCCCGACAGGGGTGTCGCGGCGGGCGCCTCGGGGGGAGCCTGCTCCGGGGCCTCCGGGGCCTCCGGGGCCTCCGGGACCGCTGGGACCTCCGGGGACAGCCGGCCGCCACCGGTGACGCCGACGGCGGTCATGGCGAGGAAGGGACGCATCGAGTCGGCCCAGCCCGTGGGCGCCTCAGGCGCGACCGCGTCCACCAGACGGGCCGCCTCGGCCAGGAGACTCCGCGCGCGTTCCGGTTGGGTGACCCGCAGGGCGAGGGCATGCATGCTCAGCACGCGCATCAGCGTCATCGCGGTGAGGACCCGGGTCCGCGGGTCGACGGCCGCTTCGTACCTCCGACGGCACCGGTCGACCAGTTCGTCGGTGACGCCGTCCTTCGGACCGCCGCCCGGACCGACCGTCTCCAGCAGGTCGAGATAGACGTCGCTGATGGTGTCGAGCCCCGGAATGGCGGCCTGCGTCGTCCCGGTCTCCGGCGTTCCGTTTCCCGGTGAGCCGGTCGCTGTCGTCCCGCTCGCCGTACGGGTCCGCGGTGGTCCGGCCTGGGCCCTGCCGCCGTCCAGGGTCCGCATCCGCCGGGCGGCCTCACGGGCCCGGTCGAGCTGGCCCGGCTCCTGACCGAAGAGGTAGAGCTGGAGGGCGTTGTGAAGTTCGGTGTGGGCCGTCATGAAGGCCAAAGCCGGGTCGGTCGGGGGGTCGGTCGGCTCGGTCGGGCCGGTCGTGGGGGTGTGCGGTACGTCGTCCGGCGACGTGGCGTGCGCCCCCGGCGCCTCCCTCGCTCCCGTCGGCCCCTTCGCGCCGAGTGTCCCTGCCCCGCCCGTCGTCTTCCTCGCCCCCGACAGCGTCGCGAGATGCACGGCCGCTTCGCGCGCGGCCTCGGTGTCCATCGAGGTGACGGATACGACCGTGAGTGCTCGGGCGAGCATCGCGTCGATGGCCGGGGACAGTTCCGAAGCGTGCTCGCGGGCATACCGCAGGAGTGGCACGGCCGCTTCCAGCGGGGCTGGATCGCCCAGGTGGGCGGCCTGTGAGGACAGCGCGCCGCCGAGCGCCGCGGACAGGTCGGCCCGCTGCTCGACGTCGGCCTCGTCGAGGCCGTCGAGAAGCTCCCGCAGGACGGCGATGTCGGAGTCGAGGTTGGCCGGGTCGTCGAGACCGACGTCGGCCATGCGGGACACCTGGGACACCAGCCGGGCCAGCTCGGGGTCGGCCCGGCCGTCGGGTTCACCGGTGATGACGGTCGACGCGGCGATGGCGAGCGCGGCTTCGTGGGCGCCCTTGCCGAGCAGCACGGGCAGTACCCGCCCGTCCGGCGGAGCCGTGGCCGTCACCTCCTCGGCCAGCGTGCGGGCGTCCGCGGTGAGCCGGTCGGCGGCCTGGACGGAGCCGGACCTCCGCAGCTCCTCGGCCCGCAGCCCGGTGAGGGCGGCGAGCACGGCCACGCACGCGTACCGCTGCGGCGCGTCGGCGGGAACCCCGGCCAGCGCGGCTCGGTACCGGGCGATCCGCTCCTCGGAGATGCCGTCGGAGCTGACGTCCGAGACGCTTGCCGGGTTGCTGCCGTCCGACCTGCCGTCCGACCTGCCGTCCGACCCGCCGGCCGCGTCGCCGTCGGACAGCGAAGCCATGATGCCGAGCGTCTCCAAGGTGATGTCAGGGGCCTCGCCGCGCCGCGCGGAACGGTCCCTGAGCCCGTCGAGCAGTGGTCCGAGCGACGCTCCGCCGTCGTCCTCGTCGTCCTCGCCGCCCGCCCGCGCACCGTCGTGACCGGCCGTCAACCGCCGCAGCGCTCGGACCAGTTCGAGCCGTTCCTTGTCGGCTTCGCTCAGGGTGGCCGCGTCGACGGCCTCCAGGATGACCACGGCCTCGCGCGCGGCCACCTCGTCGTCCCGCTCCTCCGCCAACGAGGCGAGCGCCTCGCTCAGGGCCACCGTGACGGCCAGGTGGGCCGGATGACCGGCAGGGGTGTGGCCGAGAGCCGCGCGCAACCGTCGTACGGCGCAGGCGATGCGGCCCGTGTCGTGCTCCCGCGCCCCCGCCTCGGCGACCGCCGCCCCGATCTGGAGGTCCAGCCGGCCCGGCCAGGCCGAGGGCTGGGCGTGCAGCGCGCGCAGGAAGTGCAGGCCCTCCGCGCCCTCCGCGTCGAGCGTGCCCTCGGGGGCCGCCGCCACCAGCCTTTCGACCTCGGCGAGCGACGGCTCACCGAGCAGCCGCGACGCGTCCACGACCGTCCTCAGGGCGAGGGTGGCCGCGTCGGCCGTGGCCGGGCCGAGGACGTCGGGGCCGAGGCCGGGCAGCCGCTCGCACACCGTCCGGGCGTGCCGGGCCGCGGCGGCGAGCGCGTCCGGATCGGCGTCGGTCCGGAACCGGAACAGCTCGATGTCGAGGGCGTGCAGCGTCAGCTCCACGAACCCGTCGTGCTCCTCGGGCAGCAGGCTCCTGGCGGTCTCCGACCAGGCCAGTGTGCGCTCCAGAGCGGCACCCCGGTCGGAGTCGGACAGGTCGGGCGTCTCGAGCAGTTCGCCGTGGGCCGAGCTGACGAGGTAGGCGAACCGCGCCTCCAGGGCCGGATCGGCCGGGTCGAAGGCCTCCTCCAGGACCGGCGGGAAACGAACCTCCTGCGGGGCGCGCGGCCGGAGGAATCCGAAGGAACCGACGGCGATCGTCATGTTCTGCCGGATGTCCGGATCCTCGGGTCCCAGGTGCCGGAACCAGAAGGTCCAGAAGACCGCGGCGACCGCGTCGAGGTCGACGGGCCCCTCGGGTGAGGGCGTCGCCGCCCGCAGCAGCGTGAGCGCGTCGGCGACCGCCTCGGGCTCACGCAGGGGCGCGGGGTCACGGCTGTTCTGGGCCGCCACCAGACGGGCCACGACGTGCTCATGAAGTTCCGTCATTCCTCCTATGGTGCTTTGATCTCCCGTCAGAAGAGAGTGGTTTCCGGGTCGTCGAGGGGGCGCAGTGGGGCATGGGGCGAAGGCACAGAGGCTGTACGAGGACGCGGTCGCGTACCTGTGCCGCAACGCCGCCACACTGCGCGAACTGATCGGCCCCGCCCACTGGGACGCCCCGTTCGCCGCCGTCCGCGACGGCGACCCGTCCGCGCGGGCCTGGCGGGACGCCGTACGCGCGCTGCACGACGCGGCCGAGACGGCCGGGATCCCCGGCGGGCTCGGCCTGCGTTCCACGATGGGCGTGGGCGACTGGCCGTCCGCCCCCGCGCCGCGGTCGACCGGCTGGGTCTGCCCCACGGGCCGCTGCGCGCGCGTCGACCTGCACGGGGAGAGCGCCCCCGACACGGGCCTCTGCGCCCTGGCGGACCGCCCGATGAGGCGAGTGGACTGACGGCCCGTGGACAGGGGAGCGCCCGGCACGGCACCGCGGCTCCACGACAGGACACTCACGACACCGACGCACGGCAGGACACTGGGGACGGGCTGAGACCGTGGCACTGCTTCTCGAACTCCAACGGCGCATCCCTGACGGATGGTTCCTGCGACGGCTGCTGCCCGCCCTGCTGTTCGTCGTGGTGGCCGTCGTGGGCGGTGGGCAGCTCGGCCACCGCGCCTGGAACGACGTGGGCCTCGCCCGCGACCGGATCGCCGGTGCCCTGCCGCTGAAGGGCGGGCTCACCGCCGACGGCGCCGCCACGCTGGTGCTCGTCGTGCTGGCGGCGGTCGCCGTCGCCCTGGTGGTGCCCTTCGCGGCGGACGGGGCCGGCGCGCTGTCCGCGGGCGCCTGGCCCTGGTGGCTGGCGTCCCTGGCCGGGCGGCTCACCCGGTGGCGGGCCCGCCGCTGGACCTCCCCCCAGGAGATCGGCAGGGAGGCCGTACGGGCCCGCGCGGCCGGCCACGAACTGCGCGCCGCCCGGCTCGACGCGCGCAGGGCGCGCAGTGCACCGGTCAGGCCCATTTCACCGACATGGTCGGGAGACCGGCTGCGCGCCGCCGAGCGGAGCGCAGCGGCGGAGTCGGCAACCGACCTTCCCGGTGAGTGGGCCAGGCTGCTCCTCGAAGTGCCGGACGCCTCGCGAGCGGCGCTGGGCGAGGCCCGCGACGCCTACCAGGCGGCCTGCGAGGCCCTCGTCTGGAGCGTCGCGTTCACCGCCGTCGGTATCTGGTGGTGGCCCGCGGGCCTCGGCGGGATCATCCTCTGGCTGGTCGCCCGGTGCTCCCTGCGCAAGGCTGCGGACGGCCTGTGCCGCACGGCCGAGGCGGTGGTCGCGCTGCGGCGGACGAGCCCGCCGCCGCCCGCCTGAACGCCGCGGTCACGACGGGAGGCCCGCAGGCACGCCGTAGGCCCGCGGGCAGCGGAAGAGAAGGCCCGCGGGCGGCGGAAGAGAAGGTCCGCAAGCACCGGACGGGGGTCTGCCGGGGACCGCCTACCCTTGAGGCATGACCAGCAGCAGCGACCGGAGCCTCGCAGTGGACGTTCCCGCACCCAAGAGCTACGAGATTCGCACCTACGGGTGCCAGATGAACGTCCACGACTCCGAGCGATTGTCCGGTCTGCTCGAAGACGCCGGGTACGTGCGCGCCCCCGAGGGGTCGGACGGCGACGCGGACGTCGTCGTCTTCAACACGTGCGCGGTGCGGGAGAACGCCGACAACCGGCTGTACGGCAACCTCGGCCGCCTCGCGCCGAGGAAGGCCTCGCGGCCCGGCATGCAGATCGCGGTCGGCGGCTGCCTGGCGCAGAAGGACCGCGACACCATCGTGAAGAAGGCCCCCTGGGTCGACGTCGTCTTCGGCACCCACAACATCGGCAAGCTGCCTGTCCTGCTGGAACGCGCGCGCGTGCAGGAAGAGGCGCAGGTCGAGATCGCCGAGTCCCTGGAGGCGTTCCCCTCGACCCTGCCCACGCGCCGCGAGAGCGCGTACGCGGCCTGGGTGTCGATCTCCGTCGGCTGCAACAACACCTGCACCTTCTGCATCGTCCCCGCCCTGCGCGGCAAGGAGAAGGACCGCCGTACCGGCGACATCCTCGCCGAGATCGAGGCGCTGGTGGGCGAGGGCGTCAGCGAGATCACGCTGCTCGGACAGAACGTCAACGCGTACGGCTCCGACATCGGCGACCGTGAGGCGTTCAGCAAGCTCCTGCGCGCGTGCGGGACGATCGAGGGCCTCGAGCGCGTGCGGTTCACCTCACCGCACCCGCGCGACTTCACCGACGACGTCATCGCCGCCATGGCCGAGACGCCGAACGTGATGCCGCAGCTGCACATGCCGCTCCAGTCCGGCTCGGACACGGTCCTCAAGGCGATGCGCCGTTCGTACCGCCAGGAGCGCTACCTGAAGATCATCGAGAACGTCCGCGCGGCCATCCCGCACGCCGCGATCACCACCGACATCATCGTGGGCTTCCCCGGCGAGACCGAGGAGGACTTCGAGGAGACCCTGCACGTGGTGCGCGAGGCGCGGTTCGCCCAGGCGTTCACCTTCCAGTACTCCAAGCGTCCCGGCACCCCGGCCGCCACCATGGAGAACCAGATCCCCAAGGCGGTCGTCCAGGCGCGTTACGAGCGTCTCGTCGCCCTCCAGGAGGAGATCTCCTGGGAGGAGAACAAGAAGCAGGTCGGCCGCACCCTGGAGCTGATGGTCGCCGAGGGCGAGGGCCGCAAGGACGGCGCCACGCACCGCCTCTCCGGCCGCGCCGCGGACAACCGCCTGGTCCACTTCACCAAGCCGGAGCAGGAGGTCCGCCCCGGCGACGTCGTCACGGTCGACATCACCTACGCCGCTCCGCACCACCTCCTCGCCGAGGGCCAGGTTCTCGACGTGCGCCGCACGCGCGCGGGTGACGCCTGGGAGAAGCGCACCGCGGAGAAGGCGGCCAAGCCGGCCGGCGTCATGCTGGGCCTGCCCGGGATCGGCGTCCCGGCCCCGCTCCCGGTGGCCACGGGCGGCGGCTGCGGCTCAGACTGACCCACAGCCACCCCGCCGGCGCCCCCGCGCGCGTGAGGCGTCGCGGGGTTACCCTGCCGATCATGCTTGTCGCCGCCGCACTCTGTCCCTGCCCGCCCCTCCTCGTGCCCGAGGTGGCCGCGGGCGCCGCACCCGAGCTGGACGCCGCGCGTACCGCCTGCTCGGACGCGGTGGCGGTGCTCGCCGCCGCCCGGCCGGACCGGCTCGTGGTGATCGGCCCCGCCGAGGAGGCAGGGCGAGGCACGCACCCCGAGGGCACGCCGGGTTCGTTCCGCGGCTTCGGCGTGGACCTTGCCGTACGGCTCGGCCGGACCGGCAAGGACACGGTGTCCGAGCGGCAGTTGCCGCCCTCCCTCGCCGTCGGCGCCTGGCTGCTGGAGCGGGCCGACTGGTCGAGCGCCCCGGTCGAAGGGCTCGGCGTGGGAGACCCCCTGGCACCCGAGCGGTGCGCCGAGGTCGGACGGGAGATCGGTGCCCAGCCCGGCCGGGTGGCGCTGCTGGTGATGGGCGACGCGAGCGCGTGCCGCACGCTGAAGGCACCGGGCTACCTCGACGAACGCGCGGTGCCCTTCGACAGGGAGGCCGCACGCGCGCTGGGCGCCGCCGACATCGCGGCCCTCAAGGCGCTCGACGCCGGACTGGCCCGCGAACTGAAGGCGGCCGGCCGGGCCCCCTGGCAGGTCCTCGCGGGCGCGGCCGAGACCGCCGGCCTGTCCGGCACCCTGCTGTACGAGGACGCCCCGTACGGAGTGGGATACGTGGTCGCGGCCTGGTCGTGACCCGCGTGCGGGAGGGCGTCCGGACGGAGCGGCGGACGGCCGCGGGCGTCTCGCGCCCCGCAGCCGTCCGTCGAACCCGCCTTCTAACCTGCCGTCGCCCGCCGTCGCTCAGGACGTCGGCGGAGGCGTGCTCGGGGGCGTGAACGTGTCACCGGCCGCCCCCGGCTCGTCCTTGTGCGCGAGTCGGTCCACCGCGCCCTTGGCCTTGCCGGTGCCCGACTCGATCTTGTTCGAGTACTTGCCCTTCGTCCGCTCGTCGACGACGTGGGCGGCCTTGTCGATCCCGTGCTGGATCTTGTCCCCGTGCTGTTGCGCGAGGCCGGAGACCTTGTCCTTGGCCGGGCTGAGCTTGGCCTTCAGGTTGTTCAAAAGACCCATGGGTCACCTTCCCTAGCGGGTCCGTCAGGTGCGGGCGCTGTCGCCGGCCTCGCTCTCGACGGCCTCCCCGGACGACTGCTGCCGCGGGATACCGACGCCGTCCTCGGTGGATTCCTCCGCCTCGGTGCCGCCCGCGGGCGAACCGGTCGATGTCCCGGTGGTGGCCGTCGTCTCCTGTGCGGCCGTGTCCTGCGTCACCGTCTCCTCCGTGACCGTCGCGTCGCAGGCCGCTTCCTGTGTGGCCTTCGACCTACGGAAAAGCCGTGCAATAACGCCCATATTCACTCCATACGGTACTCGTGCGGGCGAAATCCCGCGTAACCCGGTGCGTCCGTTTGCGTCACCGGGAGACGCCGCCCCGTGAACGGGCGACGGAAATCTCGCAACGGGCAACGAGCCGGAGCGAGTCCTGTCACCTAACTCGTTCGAGGGCACGGTGTGACGTTTGGGAGACTGGTCCGGTGAGCAGCGCACCCCCCGCCCCCCGCGTCATCGCCGTCGTCGGACCGACCGCGGCCGGAAAGTCCGATCTGGGCGTTTTTCTGGCCCAACGGCTCGGCGGCGAGGTCGTCAACGCCGACTCCATGCAGCTGTACCGAGGGATGGACATCGGCACCGCCAAGCTGACGCCCGAGGAACGCGGCGGCGTCCCGCACCACCTCCTCGACATCTGGGACGTCACCGTCACCGCCTCGGTCGCCGAGTACCAGCGGCTGGCCCGCGCCCGCATCGACGCCCTCCTCGCCGAGGACCGCTGGCCGATCCTCGTCGGCGGCTCCGGACTCTACGTCCGCGGCGCCGTGGACAACCTGGAGTTCCCCGGCACCGACCCCGAGGTCAGGGCCCGGCTGGAGGAGGAGCTGACGCTGCGCGGCTCGGGCGCGCTGCATGCCCGCCTGGCCGCCGCCGACCCCGAGGCGGCGCACGCGATCCTGCCGAGCAACGGCCGCCGCATCGTCCGCGCCCTCGAAGTGATCGAGATCACCGGGAAGCCCTTCACGGCCAATCTGCCGGGGCACGACTCCGTCTACGACACGATCCAGATCGGCGTCGACGTGACCCGCCCCGAACTCGACGAGCGCATCGCCCGCCGGGTCGACCGGATGTGGGACGCGGGGCTCGTGGACGAGGTACGCGCGCTGGAGGCGCAAGGCCTGCGCGAGGGGCGTACGGCCTCCCGCGCGCTCGGCTACCAGCAGATCCTCGCGTCGCTGGCCGGCGAATGCACCGACGAGGAGGCGCGCACGGAGACCGTCCGTGCCACCAAGCGCTTCGCGCGCCGCCAGGATTCGTGGTTCAGACGCGATCCGCGGGTGCACTGGCTGAGTGGGGCCGCGGCGGACCTCAGGGAACTTCCGCAGCTCGCGCTGGCGTTGGTCGAACGACCGGTCACAGCCTGATCACGTCATGGCATCGGGACGCTCAGGCCGTCATCCGGGCCTCCGGGGCCATGCCATCATCGAGCTTCGATCGACCAAGTGGAGTCCGAGTTGGGAGGGCGCGTGGCGATGGAGGCCAGCCCTCGCGACACCGCACAAGGCACCGAACACGTCACCCCCGTGCGGGGCGAACCGGAGCCTGAGGAAGGCCGTCTGGGTTCCGACGGTCCGGACGAGACCGACGGCCCGCAAGGCGCCGGCGGACCGGACGACACCGACGGCCAGAGTGGCATCGACGGCCCGAGCGGTATCGACGACACGGACGACGTGGACGACGCCGAGGACGGCGTGACCGCCGACGGCCCCGAGCCGGAGGAGATGTTCGCCGGCGGCCCGGAGGTCGAGGTCGAACTGCGCCCCCAGCGTCGGCTGCGGATCTGGCAGCTCGCCCCGATCGTCGCCCTGGCCGCCACGGGCTCCCTGATGTTCGCGTTCCCGCTCGCCTTCGACTTCGGCGACAGCGGGGCCGTGATCGCCATGCTCGGCCTGCTGATCTGCTCCTGCGCGGCAGGCTGGGGGATGATGGCCGCCCGCCGAGTCGGCTACACCTGGCCCGGCCTGCCCCAGCGCGGCTCCGGCCGCCGCCCCGACTGGCGGGTCGTCCTCGCCTACGTCGTCCTGGTCGCCGCGGTCGTGGTCCTGGCCGTCGGGCGGGTCGCGCGGCTCCGCTAGGTCCCGCCCGCTGCCCGCTCCTCCCATGTCGCCTCCGGGCGGGACTGTCGTACCCACCCCGTACGATCGAGGAATGAGCACGCGGATCGCCTTCCTCAAGGGGCACGGCACCGAGAACGACTTCGTGATCGTCCCGGACCCCGAGAACGCCATCGACCTCTCCCCGGCGGCCGTCGCCGCCCTGTGCGACCGCCGAGCGGGCATCGGCGGTGACGGCCTGTTGCACATCGTGCGATCCGCCGCGCACCCCGAGGCGAGGGCCATGGCGGCCGAGGCCGAGTGGTTCATGGACTACCGCAACGGCGACGGCTCGATCGCCGAGATGTGCGGCAACGGCGCGCGGGTCTTCGCCCGCTACCTCCTGCACGCCGGCCTCGTCCCCGAGGGCGACCTGGCGATCGCCACGCGCGCGGGCGTGAAGAGCGTCCACCTCGCCAAGGACGGCGACATCACCGTCGGCATGGGCAGGGCCCGCCTCCCCGAAGGGGACGTCACGGTGAGCGTCGGCGAGCGCAGCTGGCCCGCGCGGAACGTGAACATGGGCAACCCGCACGCCGTCGCCTTCGTCGACGACCTGGCGCACGCGGGCGACCTGTACTCCCCGCCGCCCTTCAGCCCGGCCTCCGCCTACCCGGACGGGGTCAACGTCGAGTTCGTCGTCGACCGGGGTCCGCGGCATGTCGCGCTGCGCGTGCACGAGCGCGGCTCCGGCGAGACCCGCTCCTGCGGCACGGGCGCGTGCGCCGTCGCCGTGGCCGCCGCCCGCCGGGACGGCGCCGACCCGTCCGTCACCGGAAATCCGGCGACGTACACCGTGGATGTCCCCGGCGGCCGGCTCGTGATCACCGAGCGCCCCGGCGGCGAGATCGAGATGACCGGCCCGGCGGTGATCGTCGCCGAAGGCGAGATCGATCCCGAGTGGCTGGAAAACGCCGCCCACTGACGAACGGGGCGGCTGGATATCGGAGGCCGTGGCGTCCCGGCAGGCACAGCTGTGCCGTCGGGGCCCAGGGGTGTGAGTGCGAAATCAAGACCGGCCCCGCTTCAGGCGGCGCAAAACCGTAAACCTCAACAGCGTCGCTCGAATGGGTGATCCGTTTCACGCTCGGCGAGAGGCGGTCGGTCGGGCGTGATGGGCTCGGTAGCATCAAGCACCGGCCCGGACGGGGGACTGTAGCCAGCCCCCTGAGCCGTGTCCGCCCTGGGGCACCCCGTCCGCCGGTCCACGCAGCCGGAGGTGCCCATGAGTGCGGAGGCCACGAACCCCGCGACCCCAGGCCCGGTAGTGCCTGCCGCGCCGCGCAGGCGCAGCCGCCCCCGGATCGACCTGCGCCGCCTCGGTCGGGCGGCCCTGCTCGGCCCCGCCTCCCGCGGCAGGCTGCCCGACGCGATCGGCCACGTGGTCGAGTCCCACCGAGTCCACCACCCCGACGCCGACCTCGAACCCCTGCGCCGCGCCTATGTGCTCGCCGAGTCCTCCCACCGCGGCCAGATGCGCAAGAGCGGCGAGCCCTACATCACGCACCCGCTCGCGGTGACCCTCATCCTGGCCGAACTCGGCGCCGAGACCACCACGTTGACGGCCTCGCTGCTCCACGACACCGTGGAGGACACCGATGTGACGCTCGATCAGGTGGGTGACGAGTTCGGTGCCGAGGTGCGCTATCTCGTCGACGGCGTCACGAAGTTGGAGAAGGTCGACTACGGCGCCGCCGCCGAACCCGAGACCTTCCGCAAGATGCTCGTCGCCACCGGCAACGACGTCCGGGTGATGTCGATCAAACTCGCCGACCGGCTGCACAACATGCGCACCCTCGGCGTGATGCGCCCGGAGAAGCAGGAACGCATCGCCAAGGTGACCCGCGACGTCCTCATCCCGCTCGCCGAACGCCTCGGAGTGCAGGCCCTGAAGACCGAGCTGGAGGACATGGTCTTCGCCATCCTGCACCCGGAGGAGTACGCGCACACGCGCGAGTTGATCGTCGACAACGCCTCGCGCGCGGACGACCCCCTCGCCGAGTTCGCCGACGTGATGCGCGCGGTGCTGCGCGACGCCGACATCCAGGCCGAAGTCCTCATCCGCCCGCGCCACTTCGTCTCCCTGCACCGCACCGCCCGCAAGCGCGGGCGGCTGCGCGGCTCCGACTTCGGCCGTCTGCTCGTCCTGGTCAACGAGGACGCCGACTGTTACGCGGTCCTCGGCGAACTGCACACCTGTATGACGCCGGTGGTCTCGGAGTTCAAGGACTTCATCGCCGTCCCCAAGTTCAACCTCTACCAGTCCCTGCACACGGCCGTCGCCCGAGACGACGGCCAGGTCGCGGAGGTCCTCATCCGCACCCACCAGATGCACAAGGTCGCCGAGGCCGGAGTCGTCGCGCTGGGCAATCCCTACGCCGTTCCTCCGGAGGAGCAGACCACGCCCGACGGCGAGCGCGTCGACCCCACCCGCCCCGGCTGGCTCTCCCGCCTGCTCGACTGGCAGGAGGCCGCCCCCGACCCGGACACCTTCTGGTCCACCCTGCGCGAGGACCTCGCCCAGGACCGTGAGATCACCGTCTTCCGTCCCGACGGCGGCGCCCTCGGCCTGCCCGACGGCGCCACCTGCGTGGACGCCGCCTACGCGCAGTACGGTGAGGACGCCCACGCCTGTCTCGGAGCCCGCGTGAACGGCCGTCTGGCGACCCTGAGCACCGTGCTGCGGGACGGCGACACCGTCCAGCTCCTCATGGGCCAGGACCCCGCCTCCGAGCCCTCCAGAGAGTGGCTGGAGCACGCCCACACCCCCGCCGCCCGCATCGCCATCCAACGG
>NZ_MUBA01000178.1 GCF_002154575.1 Streptomyces bobili | reverse complement strand
GCGGCCCGCGACGCGGCGGCGCTCGTCGACTCCTACGCCGCCGGCCGCGGCCTCGTCCCCGCGGGGCACGGCCGCTTTCCCGGCCGAGGTCAGGGCCGCAGCCCGCGCCGGACCATCGCCGACCTGCGGCGCGGCTGGTTCGTCACGCTGCCGCCGGGCGAGCCGATCGCGGAGACGTTCGCCGCGCGCCTGGCCGCGCTGCCCGATCAGGACCGGCCCCGCCCCGATCCCTGGTTCACGCTCAGGGCGTACCGCAAGCCGGGGGCGGCGTCGGCGGACGTGTGAAGTCCATGATCCAGTTGGTCACCCAGGTCCCCGCCGTCGGCGGAGAACGCCTGCTCCCAGCGGGCCGCCGTCGCCGACACTCCCGACCATACGAAACGCCCACGCACATCCTTGCCGATGGGGGTCCCCCGCTCGACCGAAGCGGAGAGTGGGGGAAGGTGTCCTCGCCGTGGAACTCGCCCCGGCCGCCGGTGAACCGGCCGACGACGGGCGGGAACAGCCGGCCGGTGCCGCTGGACGACCAGTGCAGCGACCGCTGCCGCGTCGACGGGTCGAACAGCCGCAGCGTCAGCCCCTTGGATCCCAGGTGCGGCATGTCGATCTCGTCGAGGTTCGCGGCCCCGTCGAACACGGGCAGGCAGTGGCTGGTGCTCGGGAACTCCGGCTCCCAGTCGCTGCCGGGGTCGAGGAAGCCGGAGCGGCGGCGGTGGCGGCCCTGCCACTCGCCGTGGAGGAAGTCGAAGTCGTGGGCGGTGCTCATGCGCGGTCCCCCGTGGTTCCGGCGGGCATCGAGTCGCTCATGTAGGCGCCGAGGTCCGGCACTTCGGGCGCGAGGAGGTGGCGTACCCACGCGTCCCGTTCGTGCAGGAGGGGCGGCAGCTCCCAGACGCAGCCGATCCACGGCCGGTCCGTCGCGACGAAGTGCGCGGGATCGCGGTCCGGGCAGCCCAGCACCGGCTGGCCCGCGGCCGCGCCCCGGAAGTGCAGGACGTTGTCCCACACCCAGCTGTAGGCGTTGAGGTAGGCGCCGTCGTCGCCGCCCCGGTGCAGCACGACGAACGTGGCCGGCGGTGTCCCGTCCGGCTCCGGCAGCAGCTCCGGCAGGATCGCGTACGCCGCCCGTTCCACGTCGGGCGCGATGCCCGCCGGGTCGCCGGTGACGTGGTAGCGCTTGATGCTCCGTCCCGCCACCTCGATCGGCGGGTGCACGGTCAGCAGTTTCTCGGTGAAGGCCATGGCGCGACGTTAGGGGCGCTTCACTGACATCCTGTGTCAGTGAAGTCCAGCCGACTCGTCTCGATCCTGCTGCTGCTCCAGACCCGCGGCCGGATGACCGCCGCCCAGCTCGCGGCGGAGCTGGAGGTGTCGGTGCGCACGGTCTACCGGGACGTCGAGGCCCTGGGTGCGGCGGGCGTCCCGCTGTACGGCGACGCGGGGCACGCGGGTGGATACCGGCTGCTCGACGGGTACCGCACCCGGCTGACCGGGCTCACCACCGAGGAGGCGGAGGCGCTGTTCCTGGCGGGCGTGCCCGGTCCCGCGGCACAACTCGGCCTCGGCGCGGTGCTGGCCGCCGCCCAGCTGAAGGTGCGGGCGGCGCTGCCGGAGCAACTGCGCGCACACGCCGACCGGGTCGCCGGGCGCTTCCATCTGGACGCGCCCGGCTGGTACGCGCGGGCGGAGGAGGCACCGTATCTGCCGGCGGTCGCCGACGCCGTGTGGAACAACCGTGTACTGGATATCGCATACCGTCGATGGCGTACGCCCACCGACGTGGACCGCCGGCTGGAGCCGTACGGCCTCGTCCTCAAGGCGGGCCGCTGGTACGTCGTCGCCGGTCCCGGCCCGCGGACGTTCCGCGTCGACCAGATCCTCCGCCTCACCGTCTCCGGGGAGCGGTTCGTCCGCCCGGACGACTTCGACCTGGCCGCCTACTGGACGGCGTACCAGCGCGACTTCCACGAGCGGCTCCACACCGCCGAGGCGGTGGTGCGGCTGGCACCGGGCGTGACCCTGGCACGCGCGAGACCCGTGGCGGAATCCGTGGGGGAGGGCGCGGAGGCGGACGCCGACGGCTGGATCGTGGTCACCGTCCCCATCGAGTCCGTGGAGCGGGCGCACGACGAGTTCCTGGGCCTCGGCGCGGGCGCGGAGGTGCTCGGCCCGCCCGAACTGCGGGCGCGCCTCGCCCGGACCGTGACCACGCTGGCCGAGCGTTACCGCGCCGCCGCCGGAAATCCGTACGACGACCCCGGCAACCCCAGGCCCGCCGACGGCAACTGAGAGAGCGGAACCCGTCCGCCCTCTCGGGAGGTACGTCACGTGCAGCACCCGCACCCGCACTCACCCACGCCCGAACCCGCGCCCGCACCCGCGCAGAACCGTCCGGGTCCGCCCGCGCACCGCAGACGCCGCCGCACCGCCGTCCTCGCCGCCTCGGTCGCGGTGACGGCGCTCGTCGGCGCCGGACTCACCACGCTGGCCACGGACAGCGCCGAAGCGGCCACCGCCCGCCAGGTCGAGAGGCTCGACCGCGGAGTCGTCAGCGTGCACACGGACAGCGGCAACCTGGTCAGCTGGCGCTGGCTCGGCACCGACCCGAACGACGTGTCCTTCAACGTCTACCGGGCCGGGACCAAGGTCAACTCGACCCCGGTCAGCGGCTCCACGAACTTCTTCCACTCCGGCGCCCCGGCCCAGGCCGACTACACGGTCCGCGCGGTCGTCGGCGGTGCCGAACAGGCCGACTCGGTCCACGCGGTCCAACTGCGCACCGGCTACAAGGACGTACCGATCACCCCGCCCGCCGGCGGCACCACCCCCGACGGCGTGGCCTACACCTACGAGGCGAACGACGTCTCCGTCGGTGACCTCGACGGCGACGGCGCGCTCGAGTTCGTCCTCAAGTGGTATCCGACGAACGCCAAGGACAACTCCCAGTCCGGCTACACCGGCAACACGGTCGTCGACGCCGTCAAGCTCGACGGCACCCGCCTGTGGCGCGTCGACCTGGGCCGCAACATCCGCTCCGGCGCCCACTACACGCAGTTCCAGGTGTACGACTACGACGGCGACGGCAAGGCCGAGGTCGCCATGAAGACGGCCGACGGCACCAGGGACGGCACCGGCGCGGTCATCGGCAGCTCCAGTGCCGACCACCGCAACTCCAGCGGTTACGTCCTGGCCGGCCCCGAGTTCCTCACCATGTTCAACGGGCAGACCGGCAAGGCGATGGGCACGGTCGACTACGTACCGGCCCGCGGCACCGTCTCCTCCTGGGGCGACTCCTACGGCAACCGCGTCGACCGCTTCCTCGCCGGCACCGCCTACCTGGACGGCACCCGCCCGTCGCTCGTCATGGCGCGCGGCTACTACACCCGTACGGTGATCGCGGCCTGGGACTGGCGGAACGGCGCCTTCACCCGCCGCTGGACCTTCGACACCAGCTCCTCCACCAACTCCGGGAAGGGTTACGACGGTCAGGGCAACCACTCGCTGTCCGTGGCCGACGTGGACGCCGACGGCAAGGACGAGATCGTGTACGGCGCGATGACCGTCGACGACAACGGCAACGGCCTGTGGACCACCAAGCTCGGCCACGGTGACGCGGGCCACCTCGGTGACCTCGTGCCGTCGCGGGCCGGACTGGAGTACTTCAAGGTCTCCGAGGACACCAGCAAGCCCGGCTCCTGGATGGCGGACGCACGCACCGGCCAGATCCTGTGGCAGACGGCGTCCGGCGCGGACAACGGCCGAGGCGTCGCCGCCGACATCTACGCCGGCAGCGCGGGCGCCGAGGCCTGGTCCGCCTCCGACACCACCCTGCGCTCGGCGACCGGCGCCTCCCTCGGCCGCGAGCCGTCCAGCATCAACTTCGTCACCTGGTGGGACGGCGACCCCGTCCGCGAACTCCTCGACGGCACCCGTATCGACAAGTACGGCACCTCCGGCGACACCCGCCTGCTGACCGCCTCCGGGGTCCACTCCAACAACGGCACCAAGTCCACGCCGTCCCTGTCCGGGGACATCCTCGGCGACTGGCGTGAGGAGGTCGTCTGGCCGACCTCGAACAACACGGCCCTGCGCATCTACTCCACGCCGGTCGAGACCGGCACGAAGATCACCACCCTGCTGCACGACACCCAGTACCGTACGGCCCTGGCCTGGCAGAACACCGCCTACAACCAGCCGCCCCACCCGAGCTTCTTCATCGGCAACGGCATGGCGACGGCACCCCGGCCGACGGTCTACACGCCCTGACCCCTTCCGCGCGAAGGGCGCGTGCCGGTCGCGGCACGCGCCCCACGGGTCCAGGGTCCTCCCGGTGGCGGCTCAGTTCACCGCACAGCTCTGATCACCGAGTTTGAACGCGGCCGGTTTCGCGTTGGTGCCCGACCAGTCGCCCGTGAAGCCGAAGCTCACCGAGGAGCCCGCCGCCACGTTGCCGTTCCAGCCGATGTTCCTGGCGGTCACCGTGGCTCCCGACTGGGTGTGCTCGGCGTTCCACAGCTGGGACACCGTCTGACCGTTGGCGAAGGCCCAGTTCAGCGACCATCCCGACCAGGCGCTCGTCCCCGTGTTGGCGAGTTTCACGTCTGCCTGGAAGCCGCCGGACCACTGGTTGGTGATCGTGTACGTCACCGCGCAGGCGCCCGTCGGCGTCGGGTCCGTACCGCCACCGCCACCGCCACCCCCGCCTCCGGGGTCCGAGGTGTCGCCGTAGATCACGCCCCGGCCGTTCGTCGAGACGTACACCCGGCCGTAGACCCGCGGGTCACCCGTGATCGCGTCGCCGGTCCAACCCCACTGGTGGGCGTCGTCGTTGATCCGCGTCCAGGTCACGCCCTTGTCCGTGGAACGGAAGATGCCCCGCACTCCGGCGATCTGCGCGCTGGTGTACAGCGTCTGGTACGAGGCGCCGGGGGCCGCCTTGCCGAAGCCGATCGTGTCGGCCTGCTCGACGTTCGACAGCTTGGTGAAGCTCGCGCCGCCGTCCGTGGAGTGCCACAGCCCGTAGGCCCCGTCGCTCGCCCCGCCGGCCAGCCAGATGTCGCCCTTCGCGCCCGGCAGCGCCTTGAACCGCACGCTGTCCCCGCTGGGCAGACCGGTCGCCGGGGAGGCGGTGAAGGTCGCGCCGCCGTCCGAACTGACGTAGAACTTGCCCGACTTGAACCCGTAGAACGTCTTGGCATCGACGCGGTCGGATTCCACGATCGCGCCGGCCGGGATGCCGCTCGACGCCGACCAGGAGGTGCCGAAGCCCGTCGTGTGGTGCACGCCCGCGCCCGCCGGACTCCACACGAAGCGGCTGCCGTCCGCCGCCGCGGCCACCGTCCCGCCGCCGCTCACCCCCGAGGGATCGGTGCCCGCGAACCAGTTGGCGCCGTTGTCCGTCGAGAACGCCACATGCGGGCCCGAGTCGAGATTCCCGGTCCGCACCACCGTGTTCGGGACGGCCTCCGCGAAGTCCAGGCTCGTCGTCGTGGTGAAGTTCGGCGAACTGAACATCATCGACGGGACCTTGGTCAGATCCGTGTGCCGGAAGCCGCCGATGTCACCGAGGGCGCTGAGCAGCGGGGCACCGGACGGCGGAGAGGCCAGGTCCAGGACCGCGGTCTCCTCCAGGCCCTGCACCATCGGCTTGATGGTGAACTGGCCGCCGGAGTCCCACTGGGTGAGGTTCTCCGTGCCGTAGACCGTCGCGCCCGTGCCGTACATCATCCGGTTCGAGTCGAACGGGTCGATCTCCAGCGACTCCGTCATCCAGCCCAGTTTCGGCGACTGCTCGGGCGGCGACGGGTTCGCGCCCCAGGTCAGCCAGGGGGAGGAGGAGACGTCCATGGTGTAGCGGTTCTGGCGGGTGGGATACGAGGAGTAGTCCCAGGCCTTCGTCCAGGTGCCGCCGCTGTCCGTGGAGCGGAAGATCTGGGTGTCTGGCCACCAGGAGCTGTAGGCCGTCGCCATCACCGTGCCGGGACGCTGCCGGTCGAGCGTCAGACCGCTGAAGCCGTAGTAGGTGTCGGCCTCGGCCACCGGGCTGATGTCGGTCCAGGTGCCGGTGGCCGTCGCGTACCGGTACAGCCGGCCTTTCCCG
The DNA here is from genome assembly GCF_002154575.1 of Streptomyces bobili. Lineage (GTDB taxonomy): Bacteria > Actinomycetota > Actinomycetes > Streptomycetales > Streptomycetaceae > Streptomyces > Streptomyces bobili. The sequence goes on along the minus strand of NZ_MUBA01000178.1, from coordinate 29,382 downwards.
CCGTCGTACGGGCCGCCCTTGTCGCTGTATGCGATGTACAGCTGGCCGTTGACGGTATCCAGTACACCCTTGTGCGCGAGTTGTCCCGTCGGCTGTCCGGCCACCCGCGACCAGGTCGCGCCGGCGTCCGTCGAGCGGTACACCGCGTTGGCGGTGTCCGCGACACCGACGTAGATCGTCTTCGTCGCGTTGCCCGAGGTGCCCGTGGACTCGTCGAAGGTGACCCAGACGATGCCCTGGTTGTCGGAGGAGTAGCCGCTCGTGTCGCTCGGATCCTGCACGTAGTTGCCCACGTTGGGGAAGTTGGCCACCTGTGACCAGGTCACCCCCGAGTCCGTCGACCGCCACAGCCCCTTGCCGCTCGGCGCGCCCAGGTACAGCACGCTGCCCCGGTTCGGGTCGACGGCGAGCCGCTCACCCATGCCCCGGCCGGGCATGTTCCCGCCCAGCTTGAACGGCAGACCCGCCTTCAGCCAGCTCGCGCCGCGGTCCGCGGAGCGCATGACGGCCCCGTTCCCCGGATCCCAGCTGTTGGTGTACGTGCCGACGGCCGCGTACACCTTGTCCGGGTCGACGGAGTCGGAGGCCAGGCTCACCACGCCCGTGTGCCCCCAGTTCGCCCAGCCGACCGAGTCCAGCAGCGGCGTCCAGGTCTTGCTGTTCTGCTGCCAGCGGTAGGCGCCGCCGATGTCGGTGCGGGCGTAGGCGAGGTCCTTCTCCTTGCGGTTGAAGACGATGCCCGGGACGAAACCGCCGCCGTCGATCCGGGCGTTCTTCCAGGAGTACGACTCCGCCGCCAGGGTCGTGGTGGGGGGAGCGCCGTCGGCGGCCAGTGCGGGCGGGGTGCCGGCGAGCAGGCCGGCCGCGAGTGCCAGCGCGGCCGTGAGGATGCGGGTTCTTCGCACGGTGGGGGTCCTTCCTCGCGAAGCCATGTGAGCCCAGATGAGGGGTCGTCGTGCGGGAGGTGCGACGACCGGGCGGTCCCCCTGTGCGGGTGGGGACCGCCCGGCGCGGTACGCGGAGCCTTCGGGCCTCACGTCCGGATCGGGCCGGGCCTGATCCGGACGTGAGGCCCTGGCGGGGACCTATTCGAGAAGCTCCGCGTACGAGCCCATGGCCATGGCGATGTCCGCCTGGGCCCAGAACCGGTGGTACGTGAACACGGGCGCGGCTCCGCCCGCGAGGTAGCTCTCGATCTTCGACCAGGACGGGTCGTCCTCGTAGAAGGACCTGATCGAGTCGAAGGTCGAGGAGGCGCTGATCGGGTCGCCGTTCGGCATCGTGCCGGTCCAGCCGCTCGGGACGTACACGCCGTCGTCGAAGCGGTTGTAGTCGGCGCGGGTCTCGGGGACCGCGATGCCGAGGGCGTCCTGGTTGTTGGTCCACATGCCGTCCAGCAGCGCCTTCGCCGTCGCCTTCGCCTCCGCGTCACCGGACTTGGCGGCGTAGTACGTCAGAGTCCTGGCGTAGGCGGCGGCCACCCCGACGTCGTTGGTGTAGTCGGCGACGGTGACGTGAAGTCCGGTGTTGCCACCGGGACTCGACGCGTTCCAGGTGTCGGGCTGGCCCGACCACTGGAGGGTGGAGGGGATGAGGAAGGAACCGTCCGGGTTGACCGTGGTCTTGGACAGGGCCCAGTCGACCCACTTGTCCAGGACGACCTTGGCGTCGGCGTCACCCGTCTGCTGGTAGTACTCGGCCACCCGCTCCATCGACCACGCCTGGAAGCCGAACCACTGGTTGGACGGCGGGTCGTGGTAGACGGGCTGCTGGTCGTAGTACATGCCGTAGAAGGTCGACTTCCCGGCCGGGGGAGTCGCGTAGCGGCCCGCCCAGCTGTTCGTCGCCCCGCCCGCGATGGCGCCCTCACTGGACTGGAGCCAGCGGTAGAACTCCAGCTGACGGTCCAGCGACTTGGCCCAGTCCGCCTGTCCCGTGGCCGACTTGGGCTTCAGGTCGGCGTAACTGCTGAGCGCGTAGGCGGCCAGGGGGTTCTGGTAGCCGCCGTGCGCGTGACTGGATCCGATGCGCCAGGCCCAGCCGGCACTGGTGTCGGTGGCGCCGCCCCACGCGTAGTACCAGGACAGCAGGTAGTGCGAGGAGTCCTTGCCGGTGCCCGCGGGGCAGGCCGACGGACCGACGCAGTTGCCGACCTTCTTGAAGTACTTGTCGTACATCGCGTAGCGCAGGTAGTCGCCCATCTTGGCCGCCTTGGCGAGGGTGGCCGAGACCTGGCTGCCCTTGCCCTGCTGCTCCGCCCAGATGTCCGCCCAGTACGCGGCCTGCACGGCCCGCGCGTCGGCGTCCGGGGCGTTGGTGAACTTCCACTGCTTGGCGTAGGAGGCGTCACCGGTGAACAGGTCCAGGTAACCGTTCCTGCCGCCGTACGTGAAGTTGTCGCAGGTCGGCTGCGGCACTGTCTCCCACACCGATTCCTGCGCACCGCGCTGGAAGGTGTTGATGTACGACGGGCCGGTGTCGGACGGGCCGGCCTGGCACTTCCCGGGGGAGTTGCCGTAGCCGTACACGTTGTCGACGTCCTGGAGCCAGTGCATGGCGTAGACGTCGTCCGTGCCGTACGCGGTCTTCAGCTCACCGGCGATCGGATCCGGTCCCACCGACACGGCGGCGTCCAGCTTCGCCGGATACTCGTTGGGCGTGTCCAGTTCCGGCGCGTACGTCGCCGGTTTGGAGGCGTTGTAGAAGGAGTTGGTCGGCTGGTCGGCGTGGGTGGGGATCATGTACTTCTCCATGATCTCCCAGGCGCCGTTGAACTTGGTCCAGTCGCCCGTGACCTTGCCGTACATCGCCTGCAGCCAGAGCAGATAGCTGTAGGCCTCCGACGTGGTCTCGTGCCCGTGGTCCGGGGCCTCGACGATCAGCGTCTCCACCGAGTGGTACGGGATCCCCTCGGGCGAGAAGTAGCCGTTCGCCGGGTTGGTGATCTTGCCGTACAGCTCCAGGAAGCGCGCGTCGTACGCCTTCGTCGCGGCGATCTGGGTGGCCGTCACCGAGGCCTTGGCGTGCCCGGTCGCCGACGACTCGAAGGTCGCCGCGCCCGTGCCGGAGCTGTTGCCCGTGATGGTCACCCGCTGTGCGGTGTTCCAGTTCGACGGCGTGAACGTCAGGCTCGCGCCGCCGGTCACCGTGAGTCCCGTGTTGCCGCTCGTCCGGGCGGTCGTCACGGTCACGTTGGCCGACGGTTGCGTGGAGAGCCGTATCTCGTACGTTCCCGTCTTGCCCTGCTGGACGGCCAGCTGGGTGGTGGAGGCCACCAGGGCCGGTCCCGAGGCGACCGTGATGCCGACCGGCGTGGACGATGCGGAGGCGCCCAGACTGTCGTAGGCCTTCGCGACCAGAGAGTGACTGCCCACGGTCAACCCGGAGGCGGACAGTGAGTAGGGCGCGCTGGTGTCGGTGCCCAGCAGGGCCGTGTCGTCGTAGAACTCGACCTTGGAGACGGTCGCGCCGTCGGCAGCCGCCGAGGTGGCCGCGAGCGGCACCGCGTCACCCTGGGTGTAGACCGCGCCCGCGGTGGGGCTGGTCAGCACCGTGATCGGCGGCTGGTGGGCGCCGGTGCAGGGCGTGCCGTTGACGGAGAAACTCGCGGGAGCGGCGTTGCTGCCGCTGTAGGTGAACTGCGCCCCGGTGCTGACCGCCGCGCCGGCGGCGATCGTCCCGTTGTACGAGGCGTTGGTCACCGTGATCTGCTTGCCCGACTGCGACCAGCTGCCGTTCCAGCCGTTCGACAGCTTCTGGTCCCCCGCGTAGGCGTACGCCAGGGTCCAGCCGCTGATCGGGTCCGTGCCACGGTTGGTGAGGGTCAGATCGGCGGTGAAGCCGGAGCCCCAGTCGTTCGTCTTGTAGTCCACGCTGCACTGAAGTGCCGCAGCCTGGGCGGAAGTTGTGAGCGTACTCAGTGTGGCCAGGGGGAGCGCGAGGGCCGCCAGAGCGGCGGTCCACAGTCGCCGCGCCCTGCGGCGTCTGCGTGAGGGATCCATGGTGCTGGTTCCTCCTTGCGGCTCGGAGAAGGGGGGAGGAGCAACAAGCCTTGAACCAGTGGGAGCGCTCCCATAGTGGGGACGGGGGTGTGAGCGGTCAAGGTGCTTGAAGAGTCGAAAAGATTCGACACACGTTGCTGAGGGAAAGTCAGCGCCTCCTCTGTTCTTTGCCGACACTTGGCGCTAGCTTCGTTGACACCAGTGGGAGCGGTTCCATCAGTCGACGCGTCCGTACCGACGCGCCCGAGCTGTAAGGAGTCGCTCATGCGACACCCCCCGCGTTCAGTACTTTTAGCCGTCACCGGCACGTTCGCCCTCGCCCTGGGCGACCCTGCCGGTCATGACGGCGCACGGAGCCGGACCCGTCCGCACGGTGGAGCACTTCGTCACCGTGCCGGGGTACGCCGGCTTTCCGGTGGCCGTGAAGGTCACCGACCACACGGCCGCCATGAGTGGCCGGCGCCTGACTTTCGACTTCACCGACGGGCAGAAGGTCACGCAGGGCTGGAACGCACGTGGTCCCGGTCCGGTACGACCGTCGTCGCGACGAACGAGAGCCACAGCCACAACGGCACAACGTGCGACGTCGACGTCGGCCGGTGGCACGTGTCGAGGCGCACGGCATGACGCCGATCGTCGAACCGCACCGGACGCAAGGCCAGTACACGGGCCGGTCGGCCGACCGCTCCGACGTGCACGCCGACTGCCGCAGTCCGATGCCGCAAACCCATGCCGGAAACCGATGCCGGACAGGCGCCGCGCTCCGGCGTCCCGGCTGGTCGCCGGGATACAGGATCCCTTCTCCGACGAACGCTGTCGGAACCTCACACTCGCCCCCGTCGCCGCCCGGGTTCCGCCGGTGGCAGGGGAGATCGGCGAGAACAGCCGTTCACCCGGATTCGACGACCAGATCATGACGTGTTTCGACGACCGCGGACTGTCGTGCCCGGGGGCCGGACCTGGAGCACCTGGGACTGCTCCACCGGTCCGTCCCTGAACTCGGGGCACGACAGGACACCCACCGCGTACGGCACCGGGCCGCGTGATCATCGGCGCGCCCTGAACGGCTGACACCAGCACCACCCGACCACCGCAACCGCTAGGGAACCGCGCACCCATCGACACCCGCGACCGAGAAGGAAACCCGCACTCATGAGCCGTAGCAGAACAGCGATACTCGCCGCACTGGCGTTGGTCGCCGGTGCCTCCGGGACGGCACTCGCCGTCGTCCCCGGTGACGCCGGCATCGCCGCCGCGCCCTGCACCGTCGACTACAAGGTGCAGAACGACTGGGGCAGTGGCTTCACCGCCAGCGTCACCGTCACCAACAACTCGGCCGCCAAGTCGAGTTGGGCCGTGAAGTGGTCGTACGCCGGGAGCCAGAAGGTCACCAACGCCTGGAACGCGAAGGTCACCCAGTCCGGCGCGGCCGTCACCGCCGCCAACGAGAGCTACAACGGCACGCTGGCGACGGGCGGTTCGGCCAGCTTCGGGTTCCAGGGCACCTACAGCGGCAGCAACGCGGTCCCGGCGACCTTCACCCTCGACGGCGTCACCTGCAACGTCGACGGCGGCGGCCCCACCGACCCCGGTCCGACGGACCCCGGTCCGACCGGTCCGAGCACCAAGGTCGACAACCCCTACGCCGGCGCCAAGGTGTACGTGAACCCCGAGTGGTCGGCGAAGGCCGCGGCCGAACCGGGCGGCAGCCGTGTCTCCAACCAGCCCACCGCCGTCTGGCTCGACCGCATCGCCGCGATCAACGGCGTCAACGGCGGCATGGGCCTGCGCGACCACCTCGACGCGGCACTGACGCAGAAGGGCTCCGGCGAACTCGTCGTCCAGCTGGTCATCTACAACCTGCCCGGCCGTGACTGCGCCGCCCTCGCCTCCAACGGCGAGCTGGGCCCGACGGAGATCGACAAGTACAAGACGCAGTACATCGACCCCATCGCGGCGATCCTCGCCGACTCCAAGTACGCCGGGCTGCGCATCGTCAACACCATCGAGATCGACTCGCTGCCCAACCTCGTCACCAACACCGGCAGCCGCCCCACGGCCACGCCGCAGTGCGACGTGATGAAGGCCAACGGCAACTACCAGAAGGGCGTCGGCTACGCCCTGAACAAGCTCGGTGACGCGCCCAACGTCTACAACTACATCGACGCGGGCCACCACGGCTGGATCGGCTGGGACGACAACTTCGCCCCCAGCGCCGCCCTGTTCAAGGAGGCGGCGACCGCGGAGGGCGCCACCGTCAACGACGTCCACGGCTTCATCACCAACACGGCCAACTACAGCGCCCTGAAGGAGAACAACTTCACCATCAACGACAACGTGGCCGGCAAGTCGGTCCGCGAGTCGAAGTGGGTCGACTGGAACCGCTACGTCGACGAGCTGTCCTTCGCCCAGGGCTTCCGCAACCAGCTGGTGACGACCGGCTTCAACTCCGGTATCGGCATGCTGATCGACACCTCCCGCAACGGCTGGGGCGGCACCGCCCGGCCCGCCGGACCGGGCGCCACGACCACCGTCGACACGTACATCGAAGGCGGTCGCTACGACCGCCGCATCCACATCGGCAACTGGTGCAACCAGGCGGGTGCCGGCCTCGGCGAACGTCCGCAGGCGGCCCCCGCGGCCGGGATCGACGCCTACGTCTGGGTCAAGCCGCCGGGCGAGTCCGACGGCTCCAGCAGCGCCATCCCGAACGACGAGGGCAAGGGTTTCGACCGGATGTGCGACCCGACGTACACGGGCAACCCGCGCAACGGCAACAGCATGTCCGGCGCCCTGCCGAACGCGCCGGTCTCCGGGCACTGGTTCTCCGCCCAGTTCCAGCAGCTGATGCAGAACGCGTACCCGCCCCTGCCGTAACCGCCGCAACCGAATGACCCGCCGGGGATCACCGCCCCGCCCTGCCCCGGCGCAGTGTCCGGCCGCTTCCGTCCACGGGAGCGGCCGGGCCGCGTTTCCCTGGGAAACCGCTTGCTGTTTTTTGCCGTCCCGGCAACAGCGGTGGCCTCCGGCCGGTGCGTCGACGCACGCTGTCAGCACGACGGACGAGAGGCTGACCACCATGGCGCATGAGCAGCACGAACAGCACGAACCACATGAACCGCACCGGCACGAGGGGCACGCCCGCGACGGGCAGGCGTCCGAGGCCCACCACGGTCACGCTCACGGTGATGGTCATGGTCACGGCACCGAGATCGACTGGGCCGCGATGGCTCCGCATCTCGAGGCCCAGGCCGAACTGTTCATGCCTCTGTACGAGAAGGCCTTGTCCTGGCTCGGCAAGGAGGTGACCGAGCCGGGGCTGATCGTCGACGCCGGCAGTGGACCCGGCGTGGTGTCCTGTCTGTTCGCCGAGGTGTTCCCGGGTGCGCGAATCATGGCCGCCGACGGTTCCGGACCGCTCCTGGAGCGGGCGCGGGCACGGGCCGACCGGCTCGGCCACGGCGACCGATTCGGCACACTGGTCGGTGAACTCCCCGGTGCCCTGGACGAGTTGGAGTACCCCGCCGACCTGATCTGGGCCGGCCGCAGTCTGCACCACCTCGGTGACCAGCGCGCCGCCCTCGCCGCGTTCGCCGAGCGGCTGGCGCCCGGCGGCACCCTGGCCATCATGGAGGGCGGCCTGCCGAGCCGGTTCCTGCCGCGCGACCTCGGATTCGGCCGCCCCGGTCTGGAAGCGCGCCTCGACGCGCTGGAGACGGAGTGGTTCGCCCAGATGCGGGCCGACCTGCCCGGAGTCGTCGAGGAGGCCGAGGACTGGGCCGCGCTGCTGAGCGCTGCGGGCCTGAAGCACGCCCGCAGCCGCAGCTTCCTGCTCGATCTGCCGGCCCCCGCCTCCGATCGGGCCCGCGCCTACATCGCCGACTACTTCGGCCGCCTGCGCGACAACTTCGGCGACACCCTCGACCCGGGCGACCGGGCCGTACTCGACCGGCTGCTCGACCCGCGGGACCCGGCGAGCGTGCACCGCAGGCAGGACCTGTTCGTGCTGGCCGCCCACTCGGTGCACACGGCGGTCAAGCCGGTCTGAGGACGAAGGCTTTGAGCAGCGCGTCAGCACGACGTCCGTGCGCGAAGGGCGCCCCCTGGAATCCAGAGGGGCGCCCTTCGCGCGCTGTTCCGCTGCGGTCCTGGAACTCAGCCGATGTCGAACGCGGCCGGGTCCGGGCCGATCCGCCGGTCCTCGTTCAGCGCGCTGATCGCGGCCAGGTCCTCGGTGTCCAGGCTGAAGTCGAACACCTCGATGTTCTCCTTGATCCGCGACGGCGTCACGGACTTCGGGATCACGACGTTGCCGAGCTGGAGGTGCCAGCGCAGCACGACCTGGGCCGGGGTGCGGTTGTGCTTGCGGGCGATGGCGACGATCGCCGGTACCTCCAGCAGCCCCTTGCCCTGGCCCAGCGGGGACCAGGCCTCGGTGGCGATGCCCTGCTCCGCGTGGAACTCCCGCGAGGCGTGCTGCTGGAGATAGGGGTGCAGCTCGATCTGGTTGACCGCGGGGATGACCGAGGTCTCGGCGATCAGCCGCTCCAGGTGCTCCGGCAGGAAGTTGGAGACGCCGATGGCCCGCGTGCGGCCGTCCGCGAGAAGCTTCTCGAACGCCTTGTACGTGTCGACGTAGGTACCGCGGGCCGGCAGCGGCCAGTGGATCAGGTACAGGTCGAGGTAGTCCAGGCCCAGCTTCTCCAGCGAGGCGTCGAACGCGCGCAGTGTCGCGTCGTACCCCTGGTCGCTGTTCCAGAGCTTTGTGGTGACGAAGAGGTCCTCGCGGGCCACGTCCGAGGCGGCGAGTGCCTTGCCGGTGCCCTCCTCGTTGCCGTAGATCGCCGCTGTGTCGATGCTGCGGTACCCGGCCTCCAGCGCGGTGGCCACCGCCTGCTCGGCCTCGTCGTCCGGCACCTGCCAGACACCGAAGCCCAGCTGGGGCATCTCGACGCCGTTGTTCAGGATGATCGGGGGGACCTTGCTGCTCACGAGCTCTTGATCCTTCGGTTGTCCGTCAAGTGGTACTCCCATGGTCAACGATCACGGGGCGTGATGCATTCCTGACTGCGGAATTCGCGGTCCTCAAATCCCAGGGCCGGTGTCCGGCAACCGGTGTCCGGCAACCGGTGTCGCGTGTCCGGGATCCGGAACGCGGGTCCGCGGTTCACGTCCGGTACAGCGCGTCGACCTCGTCGGCGTACGTGTTCTCGATGGCCTTGCGCTTCAGCTTGAGGGACGGGGTGAGCAGGCCGTGCTCCTCGGTGAACGGCTGGGCGAGGATGCGGAACGTGCGGATCGACTCCGCCTGCGACACCAGCGTGTTCGCCGCCACGACGGCCCGGCGCACCTCGGCCTCCAGGTCCGGATCGCTCACCAGCTCGGCGGGCGGAAGCTGGGGTTTCCTGCGCATCTGAAGCCAGTGTTCGACCGCTTCCTGATCGAGGGTGACCAGAGCGGCGACGAACGGCCGGTCGTTGCCGACGAGGAGGCACTGGTTCACCAGCGGATGGTCCCGGACACGTTCCTCCAGCAGCGCCGGTGAAACGCTCTTGCCGCTGGAGGTGACCAGGATCTCCTTCTTGCGGCCGGTGATGGTGAGGTAGCCGTCCTCGTCGAGGGAGCCGAGATCGCCGGTGGCGAGCCAGCCCTCGTGCAGGGTCTCGTCGGTGGCCTTGGGGTTGTTGAGGTACCCCTGGAAGACGTTGTCGCCGCGCAGCCAGATCTCGCCGTCGTCCGCGATGTGCACGGTCAGCCCGGGGATGGGCTGGCCGACGGTGCCGTAGCGGGTGCGGCCGGGCGGGTTGGCGGTGGCGGCCGCGGTGGTCTCGGTGAGGCCGTAGCCCTCGTAGATCTGCACGCCCGCGCCGGCGAAGAACAGTCCGAGCCTGCGGTCCATCGCCGAGCCGCCGGACATGGCATGCCGGACCCGGCCGCCCATGGCCGCGCGCACCTTGGAGTAGACGAGCTTGTCGAACAGCTGGTGCTGCATGCGCAGGCCCGCCGTGGGGCCCGGCCCGGTGCCCCACGCCTTCGCCTCGACGGCCTCCGCGTAGTCGACGGCCACCTCGACGGCCTTCTCGAACGGCCCGGCCCTGCCCTCCCGCTCGGCCTTGCGGCGCGCCGCGTTGAAGACCTTCTCGAAGATGTAGGGCACGGCGAGGAAGAAGGTCGGCCGGAACGCGGCCAGGTCGGGCAGCAGGGCGGCGGCGTTCAGCTGGGGCTGGTGACCGAAGCGGACCCGGCCGCGGATCGCGGCGATCTGCACCATCCGGCCGAAGACGTGCGCGAGCGGCAGGAACAGCAGCGTCGCCGCCTCGTCGCCCTTCCTGGAGTGGAACACCGGCTCCCAGCGCTCGATGACGGTGTCCGCCTCGAACATGAAGTTGCCGTGCGAGATGACACAGCCCTTGGGACGGCCCGTGGTCCCGGACGTGTAGATGATCGTCGCGGTCGAGTCGGGGGTGACGGCCTCCCGGTGCCGGTGCACCACCTCGTCCTCGATGTGGGCGCCGGCGTCGTACAGCTCCTGTACGCAGCCCGCGTCCAGCTGCCACAGCCTGTGCAGCCGGGGGAGGCGGTCGATGACGGTGGCGATCGTCATCGCGTGGTCCTCGTGCTCGACTATCGCGGCGGTCACCTCGGAGTCGTACAGCATCCAGAAGCACTGCTCTGCCGAGGACGTGGAGTAGACGGGGACGACCTGGGCGCCGATGGTCCACAGGGCGAAGTCGAAGAGGGTCCACTCGTAGCGGGTGCGGGACATGATCGCGACGCGGTCGCCGAACCGGATGCCCTGGGCGAGGAGGCCCTTGGCGAGGGCGAGGACCTCGTCGCGGAACTCGCCGGAGGTCACGTCCCGCCACTCGCCGCGCTCGTCCTTGCGGCCGAGCGCGATGTGCCGCGGGTCGTCCTGGGCGTGCTGGAACACGACGTCGGCCAGACCGCCCACGGGCGGTGGCGACGCCGACGGAGGGTTGGTGAACTCCCGCAAACCCCACCTCCCGCTTCTCATGGCCGCACAGCGCCGTGAAAGCTACCCCACCCCCGCGCGGGGCGGGAGGGGTCCGGAAAGCGGCCGATGGTCTCGTCCGCGCCGGTAGCTGCGGGAAAATGGGCTCACATGCGGAAGGGTCGGACACAAAGCTGACGGAAGAGTAAGTTTCGGTGCCGTAATCTCCACCGAATCCGCCCGACCCTCTTACGGGGCGGGACCCCCGGCGCGAAGAGGCGGCGGCGCGTCGCCGCACCCCCTCGGTCCAGCGCCGGAGCGACCGATTCCGTCACCCCCTCCGCGCGTCCCGTGCCGTCAGCCGGTGCCGCTCGTCCCGTCCGGTTCTGCCGGGCGCGGTCCGCCCCGGTGCAGCCGGTCGCCGCTCGCCAGGATCGCCGCCGCGAGCGCGTCCGCCGCCCCCTGTGCCGCCGTACGCCGCCGCCCCTGCACCAGGACGAACTCGATGCGGCCCAGCTCGGGCAGGCCCGCCCGGTCCGGGACGCGGACCAGACCCGGCGGGATCAGGCCGCGCGAGTGCGCCATCACGCCCAGGCCCGCGCGGGCCGCCGCGATGAGCCCGTTCAGGCTGCCGCTCGTGCACACGATCCGCCACGCCCGCCCCTGCCGCTCCAGTGCCTCCAGAGCGAGCGCGCGGGTGATCCCCGGCGGCGGGAAGACGATCAGCGGCACCGGCCGGTCGGCGTGCAGCCGCAGCCGGTCCGCGCCGATCCACACCAGCTCGTCGTGGCGCACCAGCTCGCCGCGCGGGTCCTCGGGGCGCCGCTTGGCCAGCACCAGGTCCAGCTTCCCGGCCGCGAGCTGCTCGTGCAGCGTGCCGGACAGCTCCACGGTCAGCTCCAGGTCGACCTCGGGATGGTCGTGCCGGAAGCCCTCCAGGATCTCCGGCAGCCGCGTCAGCACGAAGTCCTCCGATGCCCCGAAGCGCAGCCGGCCGCGCAGCCGGGTACCCGTGAAGAACGCCGTCGCCTGCTCGTGCACCTCCAGGATCCGGCGCGCGAACCCGAGCATCGCCTCGCCGTCCTCGGTCAGCTCGACCGAGTGCGTGTCGCGGGTGAACAGCGTCCGCCCGGCGGCGTCCTCCAGCCGCCGGACGTGCTGGCTGACGGTCGACTGGCGCAGCCCGAGCCGCCTGGCGGCCTGCGTGAAGCTCAGCGTCTGCGCGACGGCCAGGAAGGTGCGCAGCTGGGACGGTTCGTACACACCGGCCAGGGTAGCGGCCATCACGAAACGCGATGACAGTGAGAGCGGTGTACCGGATTCCCGATCACGGGGCGGAGGAGGACGATGGACGGGGGCCCCTGGGCCCCGGGGTTCACCCCGACGAACGAGCGATACGAGCAAGAACGAGCAAGTGGAGCACCGTGAAACGCCTGCACCGGCCGCGCTGGATGCCGATCGACCCGTACATCCTGCTGCTGCTCGGCACGGTCGGCCTCGCGGCGCTCCTGCCGGCCCGCGGCTCCGCCGCCGACGTGGCCTCCGGCGCCTCCACGGCCGCGATCGCCTTCCTGTTCTTCCTGTACGGCGCCCGCCTGTCCACGCGGGAGGCGATGGACGGGCTCAGGCACTGGCGGCTGCACGTCACCGTCCTCGCCTTCACCTTCGTGATCTTCCCGCTGCTGGGCATGGCAACCCGCGGCCTCGTTCCGGTGATCCTCACCGACCCGCTCTACCAGGGACTGCTGTTCCTGACCCTGGTCCCCTCGACCATCCAGTCCTCCATCGCCTTCACCTCGATCGCCCGCGGCAACGTGCCCGCCGCGATCTGCGCCGGCTCCTTCTCCTCCCTGGCCGGCATCGTCGTCACGCCGCTGCTCGCGGCCGCCCTGCTCGGCGGCAGCGGCGGATTCTCCGCGGACTCCGTCGTCGAGATCGTGCTGCAACTGCTCGTGCCCTTCATGGCGGGGCAGCTGCTGCGCCGCTGGATCGGCGGATTCGTCGCCCGGCACAAGAAGGTCCTCGGCTACGTCGACCGCGGCTCGATCCTCCTGGTCGTCTACACGGCGTTCAGCGAGGGCATGGTCCAGGGCATCTGGCACCAGGTCAGCCCCGCCCGGCTCGCCGGTCTGCTGGCCGTCGAGGCCGTACTGCTCGCCGTCATGCTCGCGCTGACCTGGTACGGCTCCAAGGCGCTCGGGTTCGACCGCGCGGACCGGATCGCGATCCAGTTCGCCGGCTCCAAGAAGTCCCTGGCCTCGGGACTTCCCATGGCGAGCGTCCTGTTCGGCGCCCACGCCTCGCTCGCCGTCCTGCCCCTGATGCTCTTCCACCAGATGCAGCTCATGGTGTGCGCGGTCATCGCCAAGCGCCGGTCGCACGACCCGGAGGCGGAGCGGGAGACCGGGGCGGAGCCGGGCACGGGGGCGGCGGCGAGGGTCTGAAGGGCCGAGGGTCTGAGGCGGGGCCCCTTACGACGCAGGGGGCGCTCCCCGCCGGTCGGAGCCCCGCCGCCGTGCCGCGGGCAGCCGCGTCAGCCCCGCGCGGCCGCGGTCCGCAGGGCGATACGGTCCTCACCCGCGTACACGTTCATGGAGGCGCCCCGCAGGAAACCCACCAGCGTCAGTCCCGTCTCCGCCGCCAGGTCCGCCGCCAGCGAGGACGGTGCCGACACCGCCGCGAGCATCGGGATGCCCGCCATCACGGCCTTCTGTGCCAGTTCGAACGAGGCCCGGCCCGACACGAGCAGGATCGCCCGCGACAGCGGCAGACCGCCGCTCTGCAGGGCCCTGCCGACCAGTTTGTCGACCGCGTTGTGCCGGCCGACGTCCTCGCGGACGTCCAGCAGCTCGCCGTCCTCGGAGAACAGGGCCGCCGCGTGCAGACCGCCGGTGCGGTCGAAGACGCGCTGGGACTCGCGCAGCCGGTCGGGGAGGACGGCGAGGAGTTCGGGTGCGACGCGCAGCCGGGGAGTGTCGGCGATGGGCCAGCGGGTCGTCGTACGGACCGCGTCCAGGCTGGCCTTGCCGCACAGGCCGCAGGAGGAGGTCGTGTAGACGTTCCGTTCGAGGGTGATGTCGGGGATGGTGACACCGGGAGCCGTGCGCACGTCGACGACGTTGTAGGTGTTCGAGCCGTCTGCGATCGCCCCGGCGCAGTAGACGATATTCTGCAGATCGGATCCCGTCGCCAGTACGCCCTCGCTGACCAGGAATCCGGCGGCGAGCGCGAAGTCGTCACCGGGCGTGCGCATGGTGATGGCGAGGGGCTTGCCGTTGAGGCGGATCTCCAGCGGCTCCTCCGCGACCAGCGTGTCCGCTCGGCTGGACACCGCCCCGTCCCGGATGCGGAGCACCTTGCGTCGTTCGGTGACTCGTCCCATGTCGTCAGCCCCGGTTCTGTACGTGCTGGTAGCCGAATCGGCCCTTGATGCAGAGGTTGCCGTGGGTCACCGGGTTGTCGTGCGGCGAGGTGACCTTGACGATCTCATTGTCCTGCACGTGCAGGGTCAGGTTGCAGCCCACACCGCAGTACGCGCACACGGTCGTCGTCCGGGTCTGCGCCGACTCGTCCCAGGTGCCCGCCGCCCGCCGGTCGAACTCCGACCGGAACGACAGCGCGCCCGTCGGGCACACCTCGACGCAGTTCCCGCAGTACACGCACGCCGAGTCGGTCAGCGGCGCGTCGTGCTCGACGGCGATCCGGGCGTCGAAACCACGGCCCACGACGGAGATCGCGAAGCTGTTCTGCCACTGCTCGCCGCAGGCGTCGACGCACTTGTAGCAGAGGATGCACTTGTCGTACTCGCGGACGTAGAGATCGTTGTCGACCCTGGGTTCCTCGTCCACGCGGGCCGCGTCGGGGCCGAAGCGGTCCGGTTTCGCCTCGTACTCCTTGATCCACTCCGCGACCGCCGGCGTCGTGGACAGATCGACCGAGGACGCGAGGAGTTCGAGGACGATCTTGCGGCTGTGCCGGGCACGCTCGGTGCCGGTGCGGACCTCCATGCCCGGCTCGGCCGCGCGGGAACAGGCCGGCACCAGCGTGCGCGAGCCCTCGACCTCCACGACGCAGAGACGGCAGGCGTTCTTCGGGGTGAGCGTGTCGCCCTGGCACAGGGTCGGCACGTCCTTCCCGGCCGCGCGGCAGGCGTCCAGGATCGTCGAGCCCTCCGGCGCGCGCACCGGTTCCCCGTCGATCGTGAACTCCAGCAGGCGGCGGGGGATCCCCAGCGGTGTCACGGTCATTCGTAAGCCCCCAGACGGTCGATCGCCGACTCCACGGCGTTCCACGCGGTCTGCCCCAGACCGCAGATCGAGGCGTCCCGCATCGCGCGGCCGACCTCTCTGAGCAGGGCGATGTCCTCGGCCGCCGCCGCTCCCGTGCGCTCCGCGATCCGGTGCAGCGCCTCCTCCTGGCGGACCGTCCCGACCCGGCACGGCACGCACTGCCCGCAGGACTCGTCGCGGAAGAACTCGGCGATCCGCAGGAGGAGCCGGGGGAGCGGGACGGTGTCGTCGAAGGCCATCACGACCCCCGACCCGAGGGTGGTGCCCGCCTCGCGGGTGCCCTCGAAGGTGAGCGGCACGTCCAGTTCGTCGGGGCGTACGAAGCCGCCGGCCGCCCCGCCGAGCAGAACCGCGCGCAACCGGTCTCGCACGCCCGCCAGCTGCAGCAGCTCGCCCAGCGTGGCGCCGAACGGCAGCTCGTAGACACCGGGCCGCTCGACCGCGCCGGACACGCAGAACAGCTTGGGGCCGGTCGACCCCGCGGTGCCGATCGCCGCGTACGCCGGGGCCCCCATGGTCAGGATCGGCAGGACGTTGACCAGCGTCTCCACGTTGTTCTCGACCGTCGGCCTGCCGAACAGGCCCTTCTCCACCGGGAACGGCGGCTTCGCGCGCGGTTCGCCGCGGTAGCCCTCGATCGAGTTGAACAGGGCGGTCTCCTCGCCGCAGATGTAGGCGCCCGCGCCGCGCCGGATCTCGATGTCGAACGCGTAGCCCTGACCGAGGATGTCGTCGCCGAGCAGTCCGCGGGCGCGCGCCTGGTCGACCGCATATTGCATACGCGATATCGCCCGCGGATACTCGCCGCGCACATACAGATAGCCGCGGTGCGCGCCGATCGCGTACGCCGCGATCGTCATCGCCTCCACGAGCGCGTACGGATCGCCCTCCATCAGTACCCGGTCCTTGAAGGTGCCCGGTTCCGACTCGTCCGCGTTGCACACCAGGAAGTGCGGGCGGTCGGGCTGGGCGGCTGTCGCCCGCCACTTGCGGCCGGTCGGGAAGGCCGCACCGCCGCGCCCGGCCAGTCCTGAGTCGGTGACCTCCCGGATCACCCCGGCCGGGCCCAGGGCGAAGGCCTCACGCAGGGCCGCGTAACCGCCGTGGGCCCGGTAGTCGTCCAGCGAGGAGGGGTCCACCACGCCCACCCGGCGCAGGAGGAGCAGCCCCGCATCCCCCGCCTGCGGGACCGCCTCGGCCGCGGGCGGCTCCTGCGGCGCCGAGTCCGGCGCCCTCGCGGCGAGCACCGCCCCGCCCGCTGTCGCCGGCGCCGCCACCGCCGTACGCACCGGGTCGCCCGCCCTGACCGCCAGCGCGGCCGGGGCGCGTTCGCACAGGCCGAGGCACGGGCCGCGCTCGACGTGGACGCCGCTGCCGGGGCCCAGCCCCGCCTCGATGCCCGCGCACAGGTCCTGCGCGCCGGCGACCGTGCACGCCAGGTCCGTGCAGACGTGCAGGACGGTCGCGGGGCGGGGCCTGACGGAGAACATGGCGTAGAAGGTGGCGACGCCGTACGCCTCCGCCGGCGGCACGGTCAGCCGGCGGCACAGGTAGTCGAGGGCGCCCTCGCTGATCCAGCCGACCCGGTCGTTGACCGCGTGCAGCCCCGGCAGCAGCAGGTCGCGCCGACCGCGCGCCTCGCGTCCGCCGCGCGCCCATCTCAGGTCGGCGTCGCTGCGGTCGGCGCCCTCCCAGGAGGACCGCGGAGGGCCCAACAGGGCGTCCACGGCCGCCCGTTCCTCGTCGGTCGGTTTGCTGTCGCCGAAGTGCAGGTCCACACCGTCACCTCACGTAGGTCGCCACGCCGGCCGGGCCGGAGAGCGGGGCCGGGAGCTTGTCGATCCGGATCGCCGAGGCCTTGAACTCCGCCGTCCCCGCGATCGGGCAGTTCGCCTCGATCGTCAGCCGGTTGGTGTCCACCTCGTCGGGAAAGTGCATCGTCATGAACGCCAGACCGGGCCGCAGCGCGGTGTCGATCCACACCGGCGCCGTCACCGACCCCCGCCGGGACGACACCCGTACCTCCTCGCCGACCACGACCCCGAGGTGCTCGGCGTCCTCCGGACACAGCTCGACGAACTCGCCACGCCGCAGCGGCGAGGCGTAACCGCCGCTCTGCACACCGGTGTTGTAGGAGTCCAGGCGTCTGCCGGTGGTCAGCCGGATCGGGTACTCCTCGTCCGTGAGGTCGACCGGCGGATCGTGCCGCACGATCCCGAACGGCGCCCGCGGGCCCCGAAGTTCCGGCTCCCTCTCCCACAACCTGCCGTGCAGATAGGAGGATTCGATCCGCTCGGTGCTCGGGCAGGGCCACTGGATGCCCTGGTGCTCGGCCAGCCGCTCGTACGTCATCCCGTGGTGGTCCGGCGACAGCGAGCGCAGCTCGTTCCACACCGACTCGGCGTCGGGGTACTTCCAGTCGTGGCCGAGCCGGGACGCCAGGTCGCACAGGATGTCGATGTCCTCGCGGGCCTCGCCGGGCGGCGTCACGGCGCGCCGCACCCGCTGGACCCGGCGTTCACTGTTGGTGGTCGTGCCCTCGGTCTCGGCCCAGCCGGCCGTCGCGGGCAGCACCACATGCGCCAGCTCGGCCGTCTTCGTGAGGAAGATGTCCTGCACGACGAGGAAGTCCAGCGACGTCAGCCGCCGCAGCGCCTGCTCGCTGTCGGCCTCCGACTGCGCCGGGTTCTCGCCGATGCAGTAGACGGCCCTCAGCCCGCCCTCCTCCATCGCCTCGAACATCTCCGTCAGGTTCAGCCCGTGGTGCGGCTGGATGACGGTGTCCCAGGCCGACTCGAACTTCAGCCTGGCCCGGGGATCGAGGATGTCCTGGAAGCCGGGCAGGCGGTTGGGGATGGCGCCCATGTCGCCGCCGCCCTGCACGTTGTTCTGCCCGCGCAGGGGCTGCAGCCCGGAGCCGTACCGGCCGACGTGACCGGTGAGCAGCGAGAGGTTGATCAGCGCGCGCACGTTGTCGGTGCCGTTGTGGTGCTCGGTGATGCCCAGGGTCCAGCAGAGCTGAGCGCGCTCGGCGCGGGCGTAGGCGTGGGCCAGCTCCCGGATGGCGGCGGCCGGTACGCGGGTCACCTTCTCGGCCAGCGACAGCGTCCACGGCTCGACCAGTGCCCGGTACTCCTCGAAACCGCTGGTCGCCCGTTCGATGAAGGCGTGGTTGGCGAGGCCGGCGTGGATGATCTCGCGGCCGAGTGCGTGGGCCATGGCGATGTCCGTGCCGACGTCGAGGCCGAGCCAGCTCTCCGCCCACTCGGCGGTCGACGTCCGCCGCGGGTCGACCGCATACAGTCGACCACCGTTGTGGATCCCCTTCAGCACGTGCTGGAAGAAGATCGGATGCGCGAACCGGGCGTTGGACCCCCACATCACGATGACGTCCGTGTGCTCGATCTCCTCGTACGACGACGTCCCGCCGCCGGAGCCGAACGCCGCCGACAGGCCGGCCACGCTCGGGGCGTGACAGGTGCGGTTGCAGGAGTCGACGTTGTTGGTGCCCATGACGACTCGGGCGAACTTCTGTGCCACGTAGTTCATCTCGTTGGTGGCGCGGGCGCAGGAGAACATGCCGAACGCGCCGCGCGCGGCCGCCAGACCCCGCGCCGTCCGGTCCAGTGCCTCGTCCCAACTCGCCTGCCGGAACGGCTCGTCGAGCGAGTCGCGGACGAGCGGGTGGGTGAGCCGTGTGTAGGTCTTCGGGGTCCGGTCGTGTTTCCTCATGCGGCGCTCCTCAGCGCGAGCAGGTCCGAGATGGCGTGCACGGTGCGCAGGGTGGGCACCTCGACGCCGGTGATCCCCGCCAGTTCGACGACCGCCGCGAGGAGGACGTCCAGCTCCAGCGGCTTGCCGCGCTCCAGATCCTGGAGCGTGGAGGTGCGGTGGTCGCCGACCCGCTCGGCGCCCGCGAGGCGGCGCTCGATGGAGACGCCCACCTCGCAGCCGAGGGCCTCGGCGACGGCGAGCGTCTCGCGCATCATCGTCTCGATGACCTGCCGGGTGCCGCCGTGCAGGCACATCTGCCGCATGGTGGCGCGGGCCAGCGCGCTGATCGGGTTGAAGGAGATGTTGCCGAGCAGTTTGAGCCAGATGTCGTTGCGCAGGTCGGGTTCGACCGGGCACTTCAGCCCGCCCGCCCGCATGGCCTCGCCGAAGGCCGTACAGCGCGCGGACACGCTGCGGCCGGGTTCGCCGACCGAGAACCGGGTGCCTTCCAAGTGCCGTACGACGCCCGGTCCTTCGAGTTCGGTGGCGGCGTACACCACGCAGCCGACGGCCCGTTCCGGCGCCAGCACCGCACTGACCGTGCCGCCGGGGTCCACGCTTTCCAGGCGGTGGCCGTCGTGGGGGCCGCCGTGCCGGTGGAAGTACCACCAGGGGATGCCGTTCTGGGCGGCGACGACCGCCGTGGTGTCGTGCAGCAGGGGCTCGATCAGCGGCCCGCACGCCGCGTACGAGTGGGCTTTGAGGCCGAGGAAGACGTAGTCGACCGGGCCGATCTCGGCCGGGTCGTCGGTGGCGTGCGCGCGGGCGGTGAAGTCGCCGCGCGGACTGAGCACCCGCACCCCGTCCCGCCTCATGGCCGCCAGATGCGGTCCACGGGCGACGAGGTGCACATCGGCGCCGGCGCGGTGGAGCGCGGCACCGACATAGGCGCCGATCGCACCGGCGCCGAGAACTGCGACTCTCACGAGAGC
Organism: Streptomyces bobili; assembly: GCF_002154575.1. Taxonomy (GTDB): domain Bacteria; phylum Actinomycetota; class Actinomycetes; order Streptomycetales; family Streptomycetaceae; genus Streptomyces; species Streptomyces bobili. The sequence continues at coordinate 9,434 of NZ_MUBA01000178.1, read as the reverse complement.
ACTCCGTTCGGTTTGAGGGATACCGCGGAGGTGGTGGGGGAGCGGGGGATGAGGAGGCGGAGCGCTCGGTCCGGCTTGGAGACCGACCGAATCCTGTCGACGGAATATTGTCTACAGTATGGAAGGAGGTCCAGCAAGGGTTCGCGCGCGTCCTACCGTTCGCCGCATCCTGCATACCGTTCACCGCATACGGCGGATGCGCCGACTTTCCAACTCCCGTGCGGCTGCCTACCGTCCGGGATCATGAGTCCCCCGGTCGCACCCCCGGGCTGGAGCCGCTGGCTCGTCCCGCCCGCCGCCCTCTCCGTCCACCTCTCCATCGGGCAGGCCTACGCCTGGTCCGTCTTCAAACCGCCGCTCGAATCCGCGCTCGGCCTCAGCGGCACGCAGAGCGCGCTCCCCTTCCAGCTGGCGATCGTCATGCTCGGCCTGTCCGCCGCGTTCGGCGGCACCCTCGTGGAGCGCAACGGGCCGCGCTGGGCGATGACCGTCGCCCTGATCTGCTTCTCGTCCGGCTTCCTCATCTCCGCGCTCGGCGCCGCCACCGAGCAGTACTGGCTGATCGTCCTCGGCTACGGCTTCGTCGGCGGCATCGGCCTCGGCATCGGGTACATCTCGCCCGTCTCCACGCTGATCAAGTGGTTCCCGGATCGGCCCGGCATGGCCACCGGCATCGCGATCATGGGCTTCGGCGGCGGCGCGCTCATCGCCTCGCCCTGGTCGGCACAGATGCTGGAGTCGTTCGGCTCCGACCACTCCGGGATCGCGCTCGCCTTCCTCGTCCACGGGTTGTCGTACGCCGTATTCATGACCCTGGGTGTCCTGCTGGTGCGGGTGCCGCGCCCCGTCGAGCCGGCCGCGGTGGGTGGTCCCGGCGCCGCGGCGGGTGTGCAGGTCTCCGCCCGCACCGCCGTGCGCACCCCGCAGTTCTGGTGCCTGTGGGTCGTGCTCTGTATGAACGTGACCGCCGGCATCGGCATCCTGGAGAAGGCCGCCCCGATGATCACGGACTTCTTCGCCGACACCTCGACCCCCGTGTCCGTCACCGCCGCCGCGGGCTTCGTCGCCCTGCTGTCGGCGGCCAACATGGCCGGCCGCATCGGCTGGTCGTCGACCTCCGACCTCATCGGACGCAAGAACATCTACCGCGTCTACCTGGGCGTCGGTGCCCTGATGTACGCGCTGATCGCTCTGGTCGGCGACTCCTCCAAGCCCGTGTTCATCCTGTCCGCGCTGGTCATCCTCTCCTTCTACGGCGGCGGCTTCGCCACGATCCCCGCCTACCTCAAGGACCTGTTCGGCACCTACCAGGTCGGCGCGATCCACGGGCGGCTGCTCACCGCCTGGTCGACGGCCGGGGTCCTCGGCCCGCTGATCGTCAACTGGATCGCCGACCGGCAGGAGGAGGCCGGGAAACACGGCTCGTCCCTCTACACGGCGTCCCTGGTCATCATGATCGGGCTGCTGGTCGTCGGCTTCGTCGCCAACGAACTCGTCCGCCCCGTCCACGCCCGCCACCACCACGTCCCCGCACCGAGGGAGGCCGCCGATGCCACAGCAGACACCACAACCGGTTCCGCAACCGACGTCGCAGGAGCCAGGCCCCAGCAGCCCGAATCCGCCTGACCGGCGACCACTGATCGCCTTCGCCTGGCTGTGGGTGGGCGCACCGCTCGCCTACGGGCTGTACGAGCTCGTACGCAAGGCGACGCAGTTGTTCACCGGATAGCGGAGCGCGATGTCCGTCCGCCGTGGCCCGCTCGGCACGGCGGACAGGCGTCCGGGCGGGAAAGTGATAGCGGGAAGCCGACAAGCCCGGCGCGGGTTTCCTGTCGCTTCACGTGCCCGCGTACCCGTGAGTCACTGATCAGACTGGAGGATCCCGCTACCCAAGGCAACGAGGGGGACCCCCCAGATGAACGGCTCGCGCATCGCCGCCGTCGGTCACTACCAGCCCGCCAAGGTACTCACCAACGAGGACCTGGCGAAGCTGGTCGACACCAATGACGAGTGGATCAGGAGCCGGGTGGGTATCCGCACGCGCCACATCGCCGGGCCCGACGAGCCCGTGGACGACCTGGCCGCGCATGCCGCCGCCAAGGCGCTCGCGGCGGCCGGTCTCACTCCGCAGGACATCGACCTGGTTCTCGTCGCCACCTCCACCGCCGTGAACCGCTCGCCCAACATGGCCGCCCGGGTCTCCGCCCGCCTCGGCATCCCGGGTCCGGCCGCGATCGACGTCAACGTGGTGTGCGCCGGGTTCACCCACGCCCTCGCCACCGCCGACCACACCATCCGGGCGGGCGCCGCGACGCGTGCCCTGGTCATCGGCGCCGACAAGATGTCCGAGGTGGCCGACTGGACCGACCGCACCACCTGCGTCCTGGTCGGTGACGGAGCGGGCGCCGCCGTGGTCGAGGCCTGCCCCGTCGGTGCGGAGCCCGGGATCGGGCCCGTGCTGTGGGGATCGGTGCCCGAGATGGGCAACGCGGTGCGCATCGAGGGGCAGCCGGCCCGGTTCGCGCAGGAGGGACAGAGCGTCTACCGGTGGGCGACGACCCGGCTGCCGCCGCTCGCGCGCGAGGCCTGCGAGCGGGCCGGCCTCGCCCCCGAGGACCTGGCCGCCGTCGTCCTGCACCAGGCGAACCTGCGCATCATCGAGCCCCTCGCCGCGAAGATCGGCGCCGTCAACGCCGTGGTCGCGCGCGATGTCACCGAATCGGGCAACACTTCCGCGGCGAGCATCCCGCTCGCCTTCTCCAAGCTGGTCGAGCAGGGGGCGATCACCAGCGGCGATCCGGTCCTGCTGTTCGGTTTCGGCGGCAACCTCTCCTACGCCGGGCAGGTCGTACGCTGCCCGTGACGGGCGGTGTCACGGATCCGGGCGACAGGTGTGACGCGGTCGACCACGCCCGGCTCTGGCTACAGTGAGCCGTAGACTGTAGACGAAAGACAATCGATACTGGCTTTCCGGCTGCCGGCGCCCGGCGCTGCCCAGGAGGGGGACCGACCGATGTTGTCGACAGGACTGCCGCAGGGGGCGGTGCCCAGGCTCGAACGCCCCGGCCCGCTGCGCGAGCGCGTCTACGAGGCGCTGCTCGAACTCATCACGACCCGCGCTCTCCAGCCCGGCCAGCACCTCGTCGAGAGCGAACTCGCCGGTCACCTCGGCGTTTCACGGCAGCCGGTGCGCGAGGCGCTGCAGCGGCTGAACACCGAGGGCTGGGTCGATCTGCGGCCCGCCCAGGGCGCGTTCGTGCACGAGCCGACCGAGCAGGAGGCCGACCAACTCCTCACGGTCCGTACGCTGCTGGAGGCCGAGGCGGCCCGGCTCGCCGCCGCGAACGCCGACAAGGCGGGTCTCGACGCCCTCGACGATCTCCAGGCGCAGGGCATGCTCGCGGTCGCCTCCGACGACGTGGACCGCGCCGTGCTCCTCAACGCCATGTTCCACGCGAAGATCATGGAGCTGGCGGGCAACACGGTCCTCGCCGAGCTGGCGGGCCAGGTCGACCGGCGGGTGCGCTGGTACTACACGCCCATCGCCCGGCAGCGCGGCCACCAGTCCTGGATCGAACACCGGGATCTGATCGCCGCGATCGCGGAAGGCGACGAGCAGCGCGCCACCCAGCTCATGCGTGAACACACCGAACACACGCGCCGCTCGTACCACGCCCGCCAGGGGGCCTAGCCGGACGCCGGACGCCGGACGCCGGGCGCCTGGCGCCTAGCGCCGGGCCGTCACCGGCGCCGCTGTCGCCATCCCTGGCACCATCCCCGGCACCACCGCGGTCACCACTCCTGCCGACGCCCTGTCCGCCGCCCGCTCGTTCCTGCCCTGCGTGCCCTCTTCGGGTCGCAGGGCACTCCTTTGTCCTGTGAGTGGAGAAAGTTGACGGCAATCCGTGCACGACTTCTTCCCACTCCCGGCAACCGCTGCTACGTTCCCCTCGAAAGCAAGACAGCAGGCGGCCGATCGAGGCGGGGAGAGGTTCGTGAGACGCATGACGGCACGACCCGCGAACACCCACCAGGCCCACCTGCTGCGGCTGTTGCGCGACGGAGGTCCCAACTCCCGCGCACAGCTGGGTGATCAGGTCGACCTCTCACGGTCCAAGCTGGCCGTGGAGGTGGACCGGCTGCTGGAGACGGGGCTGGTCGTGGCCGACGGACTCGCCGCCTCGCGCGGCGGCCGTCGCTCCCACAACGTCCGGCTCAATCCCCAACTCCGTTTCCTCGGTGTCGACATCGGCGCGACCTCGGTCGACGTCGCCGTCACCAACGCCGAACTGGAGACGCTCGGACACCTCAACCAGCCCCTCGACGTACGTGAGGGACCGGTCGCGGTATTCGAGCAAGTGCTCGCCATGGCCGCGAAGTTGAGGGCGACGGGACTCGCCGAGGGCTTCGACGGCGCCGGCATCGGCGTCCCCGGTCCGGTCCGCTTCCCCGAGGGCGTACCGGTCGCGCCGCCGATCATGCCCGGCTGGGACGGCTTCCCCGTGCGGGAGGCGCTCAGCCAGGAACTCGGCTGCCCGGTCATGGTCGACAACGACGTGAACCTCATGGCGATGGGTGAGCAGCACGCGGGCGTCGCCCGCACCGTCGCCGACTTCCTGTGCGTCAAGATCGGCACCGGCATCGGCTGCGGCATCGTCGTCGGCGGCCAGGTCTACCGCGGTACCACCGGCAGCGCGGGCGACATCGGGCACATCCAGGCCGTGCCCGACGGCCGCCCCTGCGCCTGCGGCAACCGCGGTTGCCTGGAGGCCTACTTCAGCGGCGCGGCCCTGGCACGCGACGCCATGGACGCGGCCCAGCAGGGACTTTCGGCGGAACTCGCGGCACGGCTGGCGACGAACGGCGGCCTCTCCGCCGTCGACGTCGCCGCCGCGGCGGCGGCGGGCGACGCCACCTCCCTGGACCTGATCCGCGAAGGCGGCAACCGCACCGGCCAGGTCATCGCCGGGCTCGTCTCGTTCTTCAACCCCGGTCTGGTGGTGATCGGCGGCGGGGTGACCGGCCTCGGCCACACCCTGCTCGCCGCCATCCGCACCCAGGTCTACCGTCAGTCGCTTCCCCTGGCGACCCGCAATCTGCCCATTGTCCTGGGCGAATTGGGCCCCACCGCCGGCGTCATCGGCGCGGCCCGCCTCATCAGCGACCACCTGTTCTCACCCGTGTAGCCATCCGTTCGTACCGGCGACCAAGTCCCACCTGCGTAGCCACCCGTTCGTACCGGCCTCCCGCCTCAGTCATCACCTGAACCCTCCACCCCAGTCGTACGGCACCGCCGGCACAGCGCCTTGCTCTGCCCTGCCCTGCCTCGCCCTGTCTCGCACCCTGCCCAGCCCTGCCCTGTCTCAGCCCAAGAGCGCCCGATTCCTGGCGTTCTGCCCTGACTCCGGCCCGCACGCCCGCCGAGGGGAACCCACATGGCATCAGAACCACCGCTGCTCAGCATGTCCGGCATCACCAAGTCGTTCCCCGGCGTCCGGGCCCTGGACGGCGTCGACCTCGACGTCCAGCCCGGTGAAGTGCACTGCCTGCTCGGCCAGAACGGGGCCGGCAAGTCGACCCTCATCAAGGTGCTGGCGGGAGCCCACCAACCCGACGGCGGCACCATCCGCTGGCGCGGCGAGCCTGTCGTCCTGCGTTCGCCGATCGCTGCCATGCGCCTCGGCATCGCCACCATCTACCAGGAACTCGACCTGGTGGAACACCTGTCGGTGGCGGAGAACGTCCACCTCGGTCACGAACCTACCGCCGCCGGCTTCGTCGTCCGCAGGAGGCTGGCCCGCCAGTCGACCGGCGTACTCCTGAAACGACTTGGGCACGGCGAGATCGACCCGGCCCGTCTGGTGGGGGAGTTGTCGGCGGCCCAGCAGCAGGTGGTCTCCATGGCGCGGGCCCTTTCCCACGACGTCCGGCTGATCGTGATGGACGAGCCGTCCGCCGCCCTCGACCCGGACGAGGTCGACAACCTCTTCCGCATCGTCGGCGACCTCACGGCGGACGGCGTCGCCGTCGTCTACATCTCCCACCGCCTGGAGGAGATCCGTCGCATCGGCGACCGCGTCACGGTGCTGAAGGACGGGCGGGCGGTGGCCGGCGGGCTGCCGGCGAAGACGACCCCCACCCGCGAGGTCGTCTCCCTGATGACGGGCCGCAACGTCGAGTACGTCTTCCCCGAGCGGCCGGCGGACGGTGTGCCGCCGACCGGGGCGAAGCCCCTCCTGGAGGTGCGCGGACTGGCCAGGCAGGGCGAGTTCGCACCGCTCGACCTCGATCTGCGGCCGGGGGAGATCGTCGGCCTCGCCGGACTGGTCGGCTCCGGACGCTCCGAGATCCTGGAGACGATCTACGGCGCTCGCAAACCCACCTCCGGCCAAGTGCTCGTGGACGGACGGCCGTTGAGGCCAGGGAGTGTGCGAGCCGCGGTTCGCGCCGGACTGGGTCTCGCCCCCGAGGAGCGCAAGGCCCAGGCGCTGCTGATGCTGGAGTCCGTCACCCGCAACGTCTCCGTCTCCTCCCTCGCCCGCTTCTCGCGCGCCGGCTGGATCGACCGCGGCGCCGAACGGGGGGCCGCCCGCGCCGCGACCCGCGAACTGTCCCTGCGCCCCGACAACCCGGCCGTGCCGGTACGGACTCTTTCCGGCGGCAACCAGCAGAAGGCCGTCCTGGCGCGCTGGCTGCTGCGCGGCTGCCGCGTCCTGCTGCTCGACGAGCCCACCCGAGGGGTCGACGTCGGCGCCCGCGCCGAACTGTATGCGGTCGTCCGCCGACTGGCCGACGAAGGCCTCGCCGTGCTGATGGTCTCCAGCGAGGTCCCGGAGGTCCTCGGGCTCGCCGATCGCGTCCTGGTGCTCCGCGAAGGACGCGTGGTCCACACCGCGCCCGCCCGCGAGCTGGACGAACACCGTGTACTCGACCTCGTCATGGAAGGAAGCCCGGCGTCATGACGCAGCCCGTCTCCCCGCAGCCCGTCTCCCCGCCGCGGGACAGCACCGACAAGGTGCCCCAGGCCCAACCCGCCGCCTGGCGCGGCCTCGTGGTCCGCGCCGACATCCGCACCCTCTCCCTGCTCGGCGTCCTCGCCGCACTCGTCCTGATCGGCGGCATCACCAAGCCGGACGAGTTCCTCGACACCCGCAACCTCCAACTCGTGCTCACCCAGGGCTCGGTGATCGGCGTCGTCACGGTCGGGATGACCTTCGTCATCACGTCCGGCGGCATCGACCTCTCCGTCGGCGCGATCGTCGCCCTCGCCTCCGTCTGGGCGACCACACTGGCCACCCAGGAGTACGGCTTCGGCGGCATCCTCTTCACCTCCGTCCTCGTCGGCCTCGGCTGCGGTCTGGTCAACGGCCTGCTCATCGCCTACGGCGGCATGGTCCCGTTCATCGCCACCCTCGCGATGCTCGCCTCCGCCCGCGGACTCGCCCTGCAGATCACCGACGGCAAGACGCAGATCGTCACCTCCGACAGCATCCTCGACCTCGGCGAGCGCGACTCCTACGTCCTCGGCGTACCGCCCCTCGTCATGGTCTTCGCAGTCGTGACGATCATCGGCTGGCTCGTGTTGAACCGCACCACCTTCGGCCGGCGCACCGTCGCCGTCGGCGGCAACGCGGAGGCCGCCCGCCTCGCCGGCATCGACGTACGCCGCCAGCGGCTGTACCTCTACCTGCTGTCCGGACTGTGCTGCGGCATCGCCGCCTTCCTGCTGATCATCCTGTCCGGATCGGGTCAGAACACCAACGGCAACCTCTACGAACTCGACGCCATCGCCGCCGCGATCATCGGCGGCACCCTGCTCAGCGGGGGTCGCGGCACCATCGTCGGCTCCGTGCTCGGCGTCCTGATCTTCACCACGATCACCAACATCTTCGCCCTGAACAACCTGCAGAGCGACGTCCAGCAGATCGCCAAGGGCGCGATCATCGTCGCCGCCGTGCTGGTCCAGCGCCGTACCGCGAGCACGACCTGAGGAAAGGGTTCACCGCCATGTCAGAGCCGATGAGATTCGCGAGCCGCTTCACCAGTCGCCGAGGTCTGCTCCTCGGAACCGCCGCCGTCTCGGCCGGTGCCCTCGTGACCGGTTGCACGAGCAATGACCCCAAGAACGAGGAGCCCGCCGCCGACACCCGGCCGGCCGCCGACGACAAGCCCGGCAAGCAGGTCACCATCGGCTTCGCCGGACCCCAGGCCGACCACGGCTGGCTCAACGCCATCAACGACAACGCCAAGAACCGGGCCAAGAAGTACTCCGACGTGACCCTGGAGATCACCGAGGGCTCGAACGACACCGCGCAGCAGATCGGCCAGATCGAGACCCTCATCAACAAGAAGGTCGACGTCCTGGTCATCCTGCCCGCCGACGGCAAGGCCCTCACCCAGGTCGGTCTCCAGGCGATGCGCGCGGGCATTCCGGTCATCAACCTCGACCGGATCTTCAACACCCCGCAGGCGTACCGGTGCTGGATCGGCGGCGACAACTACGGCATGGGTCTCAGCGCCGGTCACTACATCGGCGAGAAGCTCAAGGGCAAGACCGACGCCCGGGTCATCGAACTGGCCGGCCTGGACAACCTGGAACTCACCAAGCAGCGCACCCAGGGCTTCGACGACGCGCTGAAGAACTACCCGAACGTCAAGAAGGTGGCCCGTCAGGCCGCCGACTTCACGGTCGAGTCCGGGCAGGCGAAGATGGCCCAACTCCTCCAGGCACAGTCGAAGTTCGACGCGCTGTGGAACCACGATGACGACCAGGGCGTGGGTGCGCTGCGCGCCATCGAGCAGGCCGGCCGCGACGACTTCATGATGGTCGGCGGCGCCGGTGCCCTCTCCGCCTTCCAGGCGATCAAGCAGGACAGCGGCGTCCTCAAGGCCACCGTCCTCTACCCGCCCACGATGGCCGCTTCCGCCATCGACCTCGCCCGCGCCCTCGGGCAGAGCAAGGGCGTCGGCGGACTCGCCGAGTACGAGATCCCCGCCTCGATCACCCTCTACTCGGCGGTGGTCGACAAGGAGAACGTCGACCAGTACATGTCCACCGGCTTCCGGTGAGACACGGGCTCCGCCCGGCCGGCTCCCGAGCCGGTCACCGGACGGAGGCCACCGGGCGGAGGACCGGGGTGCGCCGAAGGCCGGGGGACCGCTTCCCGTCCGCTTCCGCCTCGGTTCCTGTCGGCTCCAGTCGCTTCCCGGCCACTCCCGCCGGGCGCACGGCACGCCGTCGGCACGCGGTGACGGCGAGCGGCGGAGCGATACGCGCCCCGGCGGGGCGCCTGTGCCGGCGGGGCGCGTCCCGGCCGGGCCGCGTGCCTCGCCGCGGGCCGTACCGCGGTGAGGCCCGACGAGTGAGCCGACCGGGGAGGCACACCCCGGCCGGCGGCCCGTCCCGGACCACACCCGCCCGGCAGGCCCCACCC
>NZ_MUBA01000177.1 GCF_002154575.1 Streptomyces bobili | reverse complement strand
CGACCTGCGCGCCTTCGTCGTGCCCGCCGAGCACTACTTCGCCGAGTGGGGCCCCACCGACGTACCGAGCGCCCCGGCGGAGTCCGGCTCCGAGTCGCCGTCCGCGGGCGAGTCGGCGTCCGAGACGCCCGCTGGTGAGGGTGCCGAGGGCGAGGGCACGGCCGAGGGCGCTTCCCCGAGCGACACGGCCTCCCCGAGCGCCTCGGAGTCGGAGACGGCCGACCACTGAGCGCCCGTACACCTCTGACGTACGCACGTACGACGAAGGGGCGGCACCCCGCACGGGTGCCGCCCCTTCGTCGTAGATCACCGCCGGTTCACGCCACGGCCTGCGGACCTACGGTTTACGGCTCGAACTTGTATCCGAGACCGCGGACCGTGACCAGGTACCGGGGGGCCCCGGGGTCGGGCTCGATCTTCGCGCGAAGGCGCTTGACGTGGACGTCGAGGGTCTTGGTGTCGCCGACGTAGTCGGCACCCCAGACGCGGTCGATGAGCTGCATGCGGGTCAGGACGCGGCCCGCGTTGCGCAGCAGCATCTCCAGGAGGTCGAACTCCTTGAGAGGGAGGTCGACCTTGGAGCCGGAGACGGTGACGACGTGACGGTCGACGTCCATCCGGACCGGCCCGGCCTCCAGGGCCGCCGGGGCGACCTCCTCGGGCTCGCCGCGGCGGCGGAGCACCGCGCGGATGCGGGCCACCAGTTCGCGGGAGGAGAACGGCTTGGTGACGTAGTCGTCGGCTCCTATTTCGAGGCCGACCACCTTGTCGATCTCGCTGTCCTTGGCCGTCACCATGATCACGGGGACGTTGGAGCGGCCACGCAGCTGGCGGCAGACCTCGGTGCCGGGCAGGCCCGGCAGCATGAGGTCGAGAAGCACGAGGTCGGCGCCGTTGCGCTCGAACTCGTCGAGTCCATCGGGACCTGTGGTCGCGACAGCGACCTCGAAGCCCTCCTTGCGGAGCATGTACGACAGGGCGTCGGAGAAGGACTCCTCGTCCTCGACGACGAGCACTCGGGTCACGGAAGGACCTCCGGGGCGGAAAGCGTCTGGTACGCGGCTGAGTCGGGGGGTGAGGCATGGGGGGTTCCGGCGGCGAACCCGCCCTCCACGTCGTCGTCGAGGTCGGGGTGCTGCTGGGCACGGTCACGGGCGGCGCCCGCCTCCGGCAGTCGCAGCGTGAAGGTGGAGCCCTGTCCCTCAGCGCTCCACACCGTGACCTCCCCGCCGTGCGAGGCGGCCACGTGTTTGACGATCGCCAGCCCGAGGCCCGTACCGCCGGTGGCACGGGAGCGGGCGGGGTCGACTCGGTAGAAGCGCTCGAAGATCCGCTCCTTGTCCTTGTCCGAGATGCCGATGCCCTGGTCGGTCACGGCGATCTCGATCAGTTCCCCGCCGTGCACGGTCACCCTGCGGGCGGCGATGCCCACACGGGTACGGGCGGGTGAGTAGTTGACGGCGTTCTCCACCAGGTTGCCGAGGGCCGCGGCCAGCTGACCACGATTGCCCCAGATCCGCAGGCCGGCGTGGCCGTCCTCGCGTCGCCCGCCACCAGACTGCTCGGGCCCCTCGGCCGCCCCGACATTGGCGGCCATGGTGATCTGTTTGGCGCCGGCCTGGTGCCGGCAGCGGTCGACGGCCTCGGCGACGAGTTCGTCGACGCGGACCGGTTCGGCGTCCTCCAGCGGATCGTCGTTCTGGACCCTGGAGAGGTCGATGAGTTCCTGGACCAGGTTGGTCAGGCGGGTCGCCTCGATCTGCATCCGGCCGGCGAAGCGCTCCACCGCCTCGGGATCCTCGGAAGCGTCCATGACAGCTTCGGAGAGCAGGGAGAGGGCGCCGACCGGGGTCTTCAGCTCATGGCTGACGTTCGCGACGAAGTCGCGGCGGACGGCCTCGATACGTCGGGCCTCGGTCAGGTCCTCGACGAGCAGGAGGACGAGCCGGGAGCCCAGCGGGGCCACCCGGGCCGACACCGCGAGGGCTTCGCCCCGGCCGGTGCCGCGACGGGGCAGGTCCAGCTCGACCTGGCGTATCTCCCCGTCACGCCGGGTGTCCCGGGCCATCTGGAGCATCGGATCGACGGCGAGCTTGCCGCCGCGGACCAGCCCGAGGGCGTACGCGGCGGAGCTGGCCTTGACTACGGCGTCGGCCTCGTCGAGGACGACGGCCGAGGAGCGGAGCACGGACAGTACGGTGTCCACGCCCGGCGGAAGCACGGGATCGGTGTGCAAGGAGGTCCTGGTGGGTCGGTTCTGGTCGCGTTCGCTCCAGCGGAACGCCAGCATGGCGATGACGCCGGTGAGCACCCCGGCGATCGCTGCCGCTGCGGCAACCGCCGCGTTCACGTCCATGCCACCAGGTTAGGCATGCGACAGGTCCTGGCCACAGCCATCGAGGTGCGACCTCGAACACTCGTCGCCCAGAGTTCACCTTGGAGCCAGGGGTGGTTCATTTGGGGTGACGGAATCCGACGCGTACGGGGCGGACCGTGACACCGTGGGGTTCGCAGCGCCGGTTCCATGGCCGGTCCCGGCCCCCTGAACCCCCGACGAACCACGTATGAGAGGGAACCCTGATGCGGGACGCGTACCACGAGGAACTGGACTCCATCGGCGACGGTCTGGTGGAGATGGCCCGGCTGGTGGGGTCGGCGATCGGGCGCGCCACGACCGCCATGCTCGACGCCGATCTGAAGCTGGCCGAGAGCGTCATCGAGGGCGACAAGAAGGTCGACGAACTCCAGCACGACCTGGAGGCGCGTGCCATAGCGCTGCTCGCGCGCCAGCAGCCGGTGGCCACCGACCTGCGGATCGTCGTCACGTCGCTGCGCATGTCGGCCGACCTGGAGCGCTCGGGCGACCTCGCCCAGCACGTGGCGAAGCTGGCCCGGCTGCGCTTCCCCGACCGGGCGGTGCCGCACGACCTGCACGCCACCATCCTGGAGATGGGGCAGCTCGCGCAGCGCCTGATGGCCAAGGCCGCCGAGGTGATCATTACCAAGGACGTCGACCTCGCCCTCCAGTTGGAGACCGACGACGACGAGATGGACCTGCTGCACCGCACGCTCTTCCAGCACCTGATCGACGACCGCTGGAAGCACGGCATCGAGACGGCCGTGGACGTCACCCTGCTCGGCCGCTACTACGAGCGCTTCGCCGACCACGCGGTGGCCGTGGCCAAGCGCGTCGTGTTCCTGGTGACGGGCGAGCACGCGGACAACCTCCAGCAGGACCTCCCCACGGAGATCCAGCCGGTGACGGGATCGGAAGGGGCGTAGTCCGTCGCGGTCGTCGGGTGGCGGTCGTCGGGTGACGGTCGTCGGGTGACGGTCGTCGCGGGGCGTGATCCGTCGCCGGATGGTGGGACGGGGCGCGTGGCCGCTGTCTTCCGGGAGGGGCCGGGGGCGCCTCGGAGCCTCCGTGCGCCGTTGATGCGCCCGCCCGAACGGGCATGAACTGGGCACAGGCGCTCCTGCCTCCAGGCCTCCAGGAGGAACCCATGGCCGAAGCCCCCAGCACGCCCGACCCCACCCAGGAACGCCCGACCGAGCAGCCCGCCGAGATCAGAAGCCTGCCCATGGTCGCGGCGTGCGGCTGCGGCTCGGGCTGCGGTTGCGGCTGCCAGTCGGGCAACCCCTGTCAGTGCGGCTGAGACGCCACGCCTGGAGGGGCCGGACGTGTCGCGCGTCCGGCCCCTCCACTCACCGCCCCTCTTCTCACGGCGTGTCCCCCTGCCGCGCGAACCCGTACACACGGGCGCAGCATGGAGGAAGCAACCGCGACCGCAGGCAGGCTCCGGTGTGCGTGCCTGCATGAGAAAGGGGATGCGGTCATGACCAAATTCATGGACGTCCACCACGGCATGGAGGGCATCACCGCCGACCAGCTCCACCAGGCGCACCAAGCCGACCTCGCGATCGAGTCGGACGAGAACGTGCACTTCGAGAGCGCCTGGGCGGATCCCGAGTCCGGCACCGTCTACTGCCTCTCCGAGGCCCCCTCCGCGGACGCCGTCCAACGCGTCCACGAACGCGCGGGCCACAAGGCGGACGAGATCCACGCGGTACCGCTGTCGGTCTGAGCGACGAGGGAGCAGGTGCCGCGCGCGGATCAACGAGTGACACGAAGGCTGAGGGCTCGTACGCTCCGGGCCACAGAAGGGCGAGGAGGGCGTGCAGGACGATGGGCGACGAGTACTTCTTACTGGTGTGCGACGACGTGCCCCATGACGTGGTGATCCTCGGCCCTGGTGCCCGGATGATCGACCTCGCCCGAGCCGTACGCCGGCTGACCGGACTGAGCCTCTGGCGCAGCAAGGATCTGGCGACGCGGACACCCGCCGTGGTTCTCCACGGCGTCCCTCAGAGAGACGCCGAGGCAGCCGTCGCGGCACTCGACGCCGTGGGAGCCACGGCAGAAGCCAGGCAACACCCACTGCCACACTTCCTCGGACCCTGACGACAACCATCGGGCCGCGAAAAGCCCCCGCCCGAGAGGTACTCGCAGGTCGGGGGCTTACCGGTGTCGCGTTACTTCTTCTTGCCCTGGGTCTTGCCGGGGATCTTGGTGACCTGCGTCTTCCCTGCTCAGGAGCGGTGACCTCGCGCGCCTGGTCGTCGTCATTGGTCGTCATTGGCCACTGTCGAGCAACCTCGGACGGCCCAGGGACGGCCCAGCTTGGCGCGCTTGGCTGACGGCTGCGTGTTCGATACGCCCCGTCTGAGCCTCAGCCGACGACAGTCAGCCACGACGGCGGGGTCGCCGGCCACTCACGCACGCGTGTCCCACGGTGCACCCCCACCGGCCTCAGCCACGCTGCTTGTGCCGTCCGACCGGAACACCCCGGAACGGCCGTCAGTGACCACAGTGCTTGCGCCCTCAGGTTGGGAAGCTGAGGTCATTTAGGGCCCGTTCGGGCGCTCACCTTGGCGGATGCCTGTAGAGCCGTCTCATCGGGCCTGACTGCTTTCACCGCGGTTCCCCGCTGTATCTGGTGCGCTTGTGGTGCAGGCGCTCGGCCCGTCGCCGGGAAACACCGCTGCGGCGGACGGAGCCTGCTGTACCCGAATGCCTGCGAGCGGCGGGGGAAGCAAGGGGGGCTCGCCTGCCCTGCGTCGCCGGAATGCCTCGAACTGCATGGGGAGGGCGTACACGTAGTTCAAGATTGCTTCTGTGAGCAGCAGAGCATCGTGTGCATCCTGCCTCTGTACCGGTGTGCCGGTGTGGTGTGCTCCATGGTTACCGAGACCTCGCAGCTCCTGGGCCCACTCAAGCAAGCGACCATCAAGCTTCCCGTCGGCGGCGAGTTGCTTGAGCGCGTTTATCAATGGCTTCGCGGTTGCTCCTTGGTCTAGGCAGAGACCTTCGAGGACCCGTCGGACCATGACAGCTGTAGCAGTGAAGGCCTTGCTGGTGAAGCAACGGCGAGCTTCTTCACACTCGTCGCGCAGCTTGCTCGGAACGCTGAAACTGAGCTGATCACCCGTAGCCGGGTAGACCCGTACGGGGTCAGACCAGCGCCCTTCGAGGTCGTCGCCTTGGGTCACGACCAAGGCCCTTCCGCACTCGGTGCACTGCGCGAGCGTGACGAGATCGCCAGGTCCCCACGTGTCTGTGTCCGGCTCCAGTACGTGTCCAGCGGCAGCGGCGATTACTGGCTTATCGCACTCAGGGCAGTGGACGACGACCGGTGCCGTCGGATGAGGAAGCTCAAGAGTCACACACTGAAGCTAGCGGAGGTGCTGCTCCACCAACCGTGAGTTTGGCATAAGCGCCTCCGTAACTTGGACAAATGCCATATCACCGAGTGCAGGCCTAACACGTCCCCAGTGGGGCAGATCATCCGCAGGGGCCCAGGGCGGAGTGGGGGGTGGGCACCCTTGGGTGCCGACTGTCAGCGTTGGTCGGCCTCGGACGGCCTAGACACGGCCAAGGGCCCAACCTCCGCGATCACTGCTCCTTGAGGGGGATGCAGTGGGTAGCAGGTCATAGGAGTAGGGCTCGCCTCGGCTGGCCGGCCCCTCGTCGACCGCGGCTGACCCGCGCACGTGGCAAGTGATGCCGTCGCCCCAAAGTAGCTCGGCAGGATGCCTGACCATGGTCTGTATGGCTCTCACACAGCGCCGCCCTGTGGCTGGGGAGCCACGATGACGACGAGATGGAGCCTGGGTTCGCAGTGACCCCGCTGGGATACCAGAAGAGCCGACCTATGTGTAACCTTTTCAGCCAGGCATTGGACGCGACGGGGGTCGAAAGTGGACGGCGGACGGGTTGCTGCGCGGGGCTTCCGTTTTCAGTACATGCGAACCCTGGAAGCTATGATCACAGCAAGCGATGAGGCCCATCTTTGCCGAATAGAGGGACCAGAGCTCAACTCGACTTCGACGAACGACAAGGAAATTGTCGACTTTGACCTAATCGACAATGTCGGAAAATGTCTAGTTGCAGCCCAAGTCAAAAGCGGTAGCCCCGGGCGTACGGTGAGCGCTCACTCATCCTTTTCGGTACTAGCGCGACTGGTGCGGTCCGGCGCATCTCAGCGCTATGAACTGATCACGAACATGGTTCCTGATCGCCAGTGCTCTGCCTTGATGGATATCCTGCGACTTTCAGCGTCGATTCCCGACCTGCACGAAGAACTTGAAAAAGTTCTTTCAAGGTCCGAAAAAAGCTTAGCCTTGCTGCGCGAGTTGTCGCCTTCGGAGCTGCAACGGCTAGAGCGGGCGCGCATTGTATTTGATCCTCGCACCGATGCCGAGATCAGATCAGATCTTTATCAATACGTGCGTGCATACAGAAACCGCCACAGGGCAGGCATGGGGGAACGATCAGCAGGGCTTCTGGTCGGATATCTTCTGGATGAAATACACGCTAGGGCTGCATCAGATACAAGCGGATGGCTCCTGTCTGACTTCAGGCAAGAATCCCTGATTGAGGACGAGGCGCTACTTCAGGCGCTGGGCAGGCAAGATTGGGGTGCTATCTATGGGCCGGTAACTCCAGTGCCGGACGTGAACCGCCCGCCCCTGCTTAAAGGCATAGAATCAGCATTCCCTGAGCTACCCGACGGAAGAGTCGTGCGCACCTGCGTACTGACTGGGCTATCAGGCATCGGTAAATCGAGCCTAGCGTCGGGATACTTGGCAAAGAACGCACATAAGTACGACTTGATCCTTTGGATTGAGGCTGGGTCTCAAGAGTCCCTTGTGATGTCGTTTCGCAAAGTGGCTGCACATCTAACGCGAGCACCAGATACCAACAGTGCTACTGAGGACGCGACCCTCGTTAGGGAGCGAGTGCATTCACTGCTCGCTGCTCTGCCTGGACGATGGCTGATGGTGTTCGATGACGCGAAGCCTCAGGAGGTTTACGAGTGGCTGCCGACTCTTGGCAGGGGTGACGTTCTAGTTACCTCAACTGATAGCGCAGCCTGGAGCCGAAGATACAACAAGGTATCCGTCGGCTCCATGAGTATCGACGAGGCCACCTCGCTAATACGCAACCGCTTGGGCGTGCATGCCGGCGAAGACCGGCAAATCCATTCGCTAGCTCTTGGCCTTGAATGTTGGCCACTGGCACTAGAGCTCGCATGCGGCTACATTGAAAGCTGCAATATGTCCCTTGCCGGGGCTGGCGAGTATCTTGATTCCCTCAAAAGGCGCGCACTCGGCGATTCGCTTTCAGTGCCACGCGGCTATCCTCGGACGCTTGTGGCAGCCATTCATCTAAGCATGCACCATATCGCCGAGCTTGCCCGATGCGAGGATGAAGGAATGCGACATGCTCTCATCCAGATAGTAGGCATTTCCTGCTATTTCAGCCCGCAGCGAATCCCCATTCATCTCGCAACCGTTTCAGCCCTCGTGCACCCGGATGACGTGGAAGGGGATTCTGGCGGCGTCGTAGTCGATGAGCATGGTTCAGATCTCCCCATTCGAGAAGTGATTAGACTTCTCACTCGTGTATCTTTTGTCAGATACGATGCACCGCTAGAACGCCTTAGCGAAAGATCGAATGTCAGAGCTGACGATACCGTCACCCTCAATTCGGTCGTCCAGGAGATCCTTAGAAATATCTTCCGTGTAAATTCGCCTTTGCCGGACTTGTTGTCGCAGGCAGCATTTCATGCTGAGCGATGGCTTCGCGAGGCACTAGACCACGGGGTTGGGCTTCGAGCACACGAGCTATCAATCCATGCGGGCGAACTTGCACACCATGCGAGAACGCTAAATGTCAGATCAAATCACACCGCTCTCCTTCTGGGAAACCTAGGATCTTTTCATCATTCACGAGGCAATGAGAAGCTATCCTTTGAGCTATTCAATCTGGAACTAGACTGGCTTGGGAAAATTGCCGACGCCAACGAACTTCTCTGCATTCAAACGAGAATTTCGCTTGCAACGCTCCTGTTGAATAACCCTAGTTTGGCGCAACGTCAGGAAGATTCGCCGCTTACTCACCTAGCACCTGTACTCGATTACGTTCAACTACTTGCGCAAGAAAATCAAAGCAGCGCGGCCTTCCTTGCTGCAGAGTGCGCGTTCACGCTGCAACAGGCAATTCTTGTTGGGTGCGAGGTGCCAGCCATCTCTAAGCTGGCAGATGATTTTGTTGAACTCTTGAATCGACTGCCTGAAACACCAGCCTCACGTAGCATCACAGTTTCATTTGAAGTGGGCAGGCTGATAGGCGAGCAAAGAGCTGGTGAAGCAGTTGTCCTCGCGAAGGATGAGCTAACCAACTGGAAAAAAGCTGTCACGGCCCCGATAGTCGAGCTCCGCCGGCTGCTGGTTGAAGCGTTGGTCCTTGACCAAAAGTGGGATGAAGCGGCAGAAGAGTTTCAGGAACTAGCGCCTCTATTTGGTAAGCACACGATTCATCACACCTCAGCATTCCTTATGGTTCACAATGTGGGACTCCACTGTGCAATGCATTGGGGAATCTTTGGCGCCGCCGAGGCTTTGGCACTTCTGGCAGAAGTCATGTCGGTCGTTGATTCCGAACATCTAAAAAGCGGAATCGGTCGAGAAGCAGAAAAACGCCGGTACATCCTACTGGAGGCCCTGGCTGCATACGCCCAAAGTGGAGTAGAAGGCTTCGAGGATAAATTTGACGGTATAGATCCACAGGATTTCGATTCGGGGGAGGCGTCTGACGTCGCTTGGGTGCTAGCGGCAAGTGCGGCGGTGGCCCGAGTGCAGGGAAGGACGAAAAAAATTGGCCCGAATCACATAACCGATCCAAAAAAGCTAATGCGGGCTGCTGCTGATACTGAAGCTCGCTGCCGACTCATTACTGCAGCCGAGTTTGACGGTTTGCTTACAGCTCTAGGGAAGGATGGAAGCAAGTTTGTCGGGCCTTCCGAGGCCCCTGTAGCGATCATTGAACCGCGCTATATGCTTGGTTCCATGCGCAAGGACACCGGCGAGAAAATAGAAATGCAGGTATTTGGTATCTGCGCTGCCGGATTCCACGGCGCTCATCAGCAGAATGAAATTTTCAGCTTTTCTCCTGGATGGCTCCTAAAAGCTAGCGGTGACGAAGTGACGCTAGTCGACGGTCAGGGCGGGCTCTGGGCTGTCGCACGGGAGAAGCCATCCCGGACCTGGATTAGTGCGGCCAATGCGAGTGGGCAAGTCCGGATCCTCTATGGGTTCGGATTTGACCTTCATATCGAACGAGACGGTGCTAAGGATTTCCCGGTCACAAACTTTGCAGAAGCGGCGCAAGAGGGATTTCTGTGTGCTGCACTTGTGCGATGGGGCGGCTCACAAGTGGTCCCCCCTCATGCGAAGAAGAACCGTGGACGAGCACGCACGCCGAAAAAGGGGCCCAAACGACGGAAGTAGGGCACGGTGAGGTCGGCGTAGCGGCTTTGGGCTGGAGCTGCTTTGGGACGAGTGATCATGGCCCCGTAAGCTCATGGCGAGTCGGGCAGTCAGTGGACCTGCCCGTAAAGCACGACGTTGGGGCCATGATCTTAGAGGCTCGCCCCAAAGTGGCTGCCTAAAGCCGTGGAGCCGACCGCCCCAGCCGCAGAGGGTGTCTCCCCCTTCATGCCCGCAGCCGTCGAGCGCGCCGCGCGCGGGCCTTGAACCCGTAAAGAAAGTTGTAACTCAGTCTGTTCGGTGGGGCTTGAAGTCGTGTGCGCAGGGAGGGAGTTGGGCCTGCTCACGGTGTGCGAGTGGCAGGTAGAACACTGGGCGGATCGTCCATGTGATGCGTGTGTCGGCGTGGGTCACTGAGACTGTGCAGGGCTCGGAGCGCAGCAAGGCTCGTCGTGTCTCGATGCGGCCGTCGTACAGCCAGTGCCATGCCTCGTTCGAGGCGTCGGCGTCGAGGGCCGGTGAGATCGTGCGGAGGGTGACCGCCACCCAGCGGTCCGCCTGGGGTGCCGAGTAGGCATCGAAGGACGCCCGTAGCGCCGGCGCTTCCCCCTCGCTGAGGTCTTCCGTCCAGCACTCGCACCAGTAGCCGCGTCGGAATTCCTTCGTCAGCACGGGTGGCCTCCTGGCTGGGTGTCGGTGAACAGTTCCGCGGTGACGGTGTGGCCGTGGTCGCTGTCATGGACGACGACCCGGTGGGCGATCGCGCTGACCATTCCCAAACCCCGGCCGTGTTCGGCGTCCTGGTCCTGGTCGTGCTCGGCCTTCGGGGCCGTGCCGGTGCCTCCGTCGTCCGTCACCGAGACCGCGACCCCCTGCGCCGAGACGGCGACGGCCAGGTGGAAGCTGCCGAATGCCTGGCCGCTGGCCGTGTGGAGGATCGCGTTCGCGCTCAGCTCGCTCACGATCAGCTCGGCGTCCTCGGCTAAGGGGGAACCGCGCAGGATGTCGCGGGTCCAGCGGCGGGCTCTGCTGACCTCTTCGGGGAAACCTGGGCAAGACAGGCCCCAGACCCTCGCCGTACTCGTATACTCGTGCATACAAGTTCCTTTATGCTGGTAGGCCGCCATGTGCAGCGGGTTCGGGCTAGACGAGTTTCACGCCGTCGTGGGCGCGAATGGCCGGCGGAGACACCGCGTCCAATGCGTCGATGACGCGGATCGCGTACGCCTCGTCGGCGAGTTCGGAGACTTCTTCACGGGTAGCCCAGCGCAGGGCGCGGGTCTCGTCGCCCGTGGTGGGCGTGCCGTCGGCCGCTTCGCAGCGAAAGACCAGCGAAACGATCAATCCCGTCATGTTCTTGTAGACGCCGGTGAGGGTCGCGGGAAGCCTGATCTTGACGCCGGTTTCTTCGAGGACCTCGCGCTGAAGGGCCTCGGGCATGGTCTCCTCGCGTTCGAGGATGCCGCCCGGTGGTTCCCAGTGGCCGTTGTCGCGGCGCTGGATCAGGAGGGCCCGGCCCTGGTCGTCGACGACGACCCCGGCCACGCTCACGGAGTGCGGGCGTTCTGTGCTCACGTTCCTCGGCCCTCTCGGATGGCTAGGCTCTCCACCGTAGCAACAACACTCGCCCACTCGTCTAGATACCTAAAGGAGTACACGTGAGCCCTCTGTCTTCGGGCCTGCTCGGTGATCTCGACCCCACGAGCGATCGTGCGGTCTTTCGCCAGATCGCCGACCAACTGCGTGAGGCCATCGACCGTGGGCGATTCCGGGAAGGGGAGAAGCTCCCCTCGGAGGCCGAGCTTGTCGACCACTACGGGGTCTCCCGCATGACGGTCCGAAACTCCTTCTCCATCCTCCAGGGCGAGGGCCTGGTGCACGCCGAGCATGGCAAGGGCGTATTCGTCCGGCCGCGCCCGCCCGTGCGGCGTCTCGCCTCGGACCGGTTTGCCCGGCGGCACCGGGAGCAGGGGAAGTCCGCGTTCATCGTCGAGGCGGACGCCGCCGGCAGCCATCCTCAGGTCGACAGCCTTGAGGTCAAGGAAGAGAAGGCCAGTCAGGACATCTCCACCCGGCTCGGGTCGGTACGGCGGGTGCTCGCCCGTCGGCGCCGATACCTCCTAGACGGACGGCCGGTCGAGTTCGCCACCTCCTATCTCCCCCTCGACATCGCCCGCGGAACGCCGATTGCCGAACCCAACCCCGGCCCTGGCGGCATCTACGCCCGCCTCGAAGAGCTGGGTCACCGCCTGGACCATTTCGAGGAGGAGATCCGGGCCCGGATGCCCTCGCCCGCCGAGGTGAAGACGCTCCATCTGGCGGCCGGCGTGCCCGTGATCCATCTGGTCCGGACCGCCTTCGATAGCGACGGACGACCGGTCGAGGTCTGCGACACGGTCATGGCGGCGGACGCCTACGTCCTGTCATACCAGCTCCCGGCCACGTAAGCGGGTGAGTGGCGGTGGTGCGTGGGGAGGCTTCTCCGAACTCGTACACCCCAACACGCTTACTCGTATAGACGAGTGGGCAAGTTGTGTGGCAGGGTGATCGTCGCGAGCCCGGGAGATCGGGTTCGCAGATCGCATCTTGTATAGACGAGTAGATAGGAACGCCACTGTGCGCACCATCCGTGTTGAGACCTCTGCCGCGACCGTCCTCCTGACGGAAGCTCCTGAGCCGAAGGTCCGCGACCGTCAGACCGGCGAGATCGCCAAGGACGCCATCAGCGGTGAGGCGCTGATGACCATCGGCGTCGTCTACATCGAGGACGGCGAGTCCTCGCTGATCAAGGTCACCGTCCCGGAAGGCGGTGTCTCCGAGGGGCTGAACCTCGGGGCTCCGGTCTCGCTGCCGGGGCTCATCGCCCGGCCGTGGGAGTCCGTCTTCAACGGGCAGCAGCGACACGGCATCGCCTACCGCGCCGCCGCTGTCACTCCGGCGGCCTTCCCGGCCGCCATGGGGGCCTCGGCCTGATGTCCGACCTGACGACGCTCCTGGAGGTGGGTGGTCCTGTCGCCGCGCTCGGCGGCGGGGCCGCCTACGCCCGGGCCAACCACCCGGGTCTCTACTGGTCGGCGGTCGGCGGTCCGATATCCACCGTCCGCCTCCTCAGCTCGTACGCCTCGGTCATGGAAGCGTGCGGCCTGACCGTCGCCCCCTCCCGGCTGCGGATCCTCGCCGTCAAGGCCACCACCCGCCGTGAGGTTCGGCCGGTGCCTCCCCGCCGGGGCATCATCCGGCCCACGACCACCGGCTTACGGCTCCGGCTCCGCCTCGCTCCGGGGCAGGAACCCGCCGACGTCGCCGCCTCGGCCGAACGGCTGCGGCACGCCTGGGGCGTCCACGCCGTCTACGTCAGCACCGTCAAGCCGGGCGTCGTCGAGTTGCGGCTCGTCGGCTTCGACGTCCTGCGCAAGGTTCGGATGCCCCGCAAGGTCGAGGGCGGCTTCCTCAAGGTGCCGGTCGCGCTGCGGGAGGACGCCATGCCCTTCGTACGCGACTACCGGGCCGTGCCCCATCAACTCACCCTCGGCGCAACGCTGTCGGGCAAGTCCATGTACCTCCGACACCTGGTGGCCGGGCTCGCCCGTCAGGACGTCGCTCTCGTCGGCATCGACTGCAAGCGCGGGGTCGAGCTGGCTCCGTTCGCCTCGCGACTCTCCGCGCTCGCCACCGACCCGGACGAAGCCGCTGAGCTGCTGCCCGTCCTGGTCAAGGAAATGGAGGACCGATACGACCTGATCAAGGCCAGGCAAGGCATCGCCCCCGATCTCCCCGACGAAGAGATCACCTCCGACATCTGGGGCCTGCCCGAGAGCGAACGGCCCGTGCCCATCGTCCTGTTCGTCGACGAGGTGGCCGAACTCTTCCTGACCGCCACCCGCAAGGACGAGGAACGGCGCGACGAGATGGTCACCCAACTCATCCGGCTCGCCCAGCTCGGCCGCGCGGCCGGCATCTACCTGGAGGTGTGCGGGCAGCGCTTCGGCGCTGAGCTGGGCAAGGGCGCAACCATGCTCCGGGCCCAGTTGACCGGCCGCGTCTGCCACCGTGTCAATGACGAAGCCTCCGCGAAGATGGCCCTCGGCGACATCGCGCCGGAAGCGGTGCTCGCCGCCTGCGCCATCGCCCCTGAGCGCCCCGGCCTCGCCGTGGCGGGCGACACCTCCGGCGGCTGGTCCCGTATCCGCACCCCCTACCTCTCCCTCGGCGACGCTGCCGACGTCTGCCGGGAGACGACCCACCTGGTGCCCGACCTGCCCGCGCTGAAGCCCTTCCGGCCCGACATCCCCGTACGGCCCGTCGAGACCTCGGCCCCCGTCGTCGAGCCGCATCCCGCCATCGGCTGACAGCCCCTTTCCCACCGTCGGCGTGACCGCCTCACGCCATGCCCCTACCCCTCCAACGCCTGAACCAGGAAGGAGACGCTCTCATGCGCACCCAACTGGCCCGGCTCGACGCGGTGCTCGTCCAGGCGCTCATCGCCGCCGCGCTGTCTTTCGCGCATATTCACGACGTCGCCGTGGCGGCCGGACAGGACGGTTGGAAAGCCTGGGCCTACCCCGTCTCGGTCGACCTGCTGCTCGTCGCCGCCTGGCGTCGCCTGCGCTCCGGCTCGGCCAAGGGTGCGGCCTGGTGCTGGTTCGTCATCGCGCTCGCAGCGTCCCTGGGCGCGAACGTCGCCACGGCCGGCCTGCTCGACCTCGGCAACGTCCCGGCCTGGCTGCGCATCCTCGTCGCGGGCTGGCCCGCCGTCGCCTTCCTCGGCGGAACCCTCCTCGCCCACTCGGCCCCCAAGACGGCCGACGACGTCGAGGTCATCGAGGACCAGGAGCACGAGCCCGAACCCGAGCCGCCCGTCCCACCCGCCATCGAGGCTCCGCCGGAACGCCCCACCGTCCCGGTCCCGGCCGCCCTCATAGACCACGCCCGCAAGGTCGCCGCCGAACACCACACCCGAACCGGCACCCCCATGGACGTCACCACCCTGCGCGCCCGCCTCGGCGTCCCGGCGCCCATGGCCGAAGCCATCGCCGCCCACCTCTGAGGGAGCTCTGATGACCGCCCACCGCCGCTTCCGCAACGTCACCCGCATCGGCCCCGTACAGGTCGGCACCGCCTACGACCACCGCGGCCGCGAGAAGCACACCACCGCCTGCACCGCCCCGCGCTGCAACTTCTCCGCCGACTACGACAGCCGCGCCGCCGCTGAACTCGCTGCCCGCACCCACCGCTGCCTCGTCCGCTGAAAGGACCTCGTACCCCGTGACCGTCAGCCTTCCGCTCGTCGTCGTCCTCGGCTTCTTCGCCTGGGGAGCGGTCAAGTACCTCGGCGTCCGCACCTGGATCGTCGTCCTGATCGCCCTCTTCGGCTTCTGGCTCTCGCACACCTTCCTCGCCCCCGCCATCGAGTCCGGCACGCGCTCCGGCGTGGACGTCATAAACGGCTCACATGACTAGACGAGTAGATAAGGAGATCCGCCGTGTTCCTGCCCAAGTACCCGGACAGCCCCACCCCGCCGCCCGCGCACACCCACACCCCGACCGACCCGGCCCGCGTCCCGGTCCGGCGCTCGCTCCCGTCGGTGTCCATCGATCAGAAGACGGTCGCGGCCGTGCTCGTCGGCGGAGTCGTCCTCACCGCGCTCCTGGCCGCCGTCGCCATCACGGCCATCTCGGTCGCCGTCGCCGCCGTGGTCCTGCGCTCCCTGCTCCGCGACCACCACCGCCGCTGACCTGTCGCCAGACCGCCGGGGCGGCGTGACACAACCACGCGCCCGCCGCCCCGGCGCCCACTCCTCCCGAAGTGCCCATCAGAAGGAGAACCGCCATCTTCACCCGCGCCACCCCTCCACCGCTCCCGGAACTCAGCGACCTCGCCGCAGGCGGCAACCTGCCCGGTATCCTCCGGCAGCTCTCCGGACTCGGCGGCTGCACCCACCCGATCCGCCTCGACGGCCACCGCACCGAATACGACGTCGACACCGCCACCGGCGAGATCGGCCGCGTCCTCCAGCACCTCGACTCGGGCGACCTCCCGGCCGGCCAACTCCTCGTCCGCTGCAACAACCGCCGTACGACCCGCTGCCCGGCCTGCTCGGAGGTCTACCGCCGCGACACCTTCCAGCTGATCACCGCCGGACTACGCGGCGGCAAGGGCACCCCGGAACACGTCGCCGCCCACCCTCGCGTCTTCGCCACCTTCACCGCCCCCGGCTTCGGCCCGGTCCACAACCGCCGCACCGACGGCCGCCCCTGCCGCTGCGGCATCCAGCACGACCAGGAGGACGAGGCGCTCGGCACCCCGCTGAACCCGGATACCTACGACTACGAGGCCGCCATCCTGTGGAACGCGCACGCCGGTCCCCTGTGGCGCCGCTTCTCGACGTACGTCCGCCGGGAGGTCGCCAAGCGAGCGGGCCTCTCACAGCGCCGTCTCCGCGACCATGCCCGAGTCTCCTTCGCCAAGGTCGCGGAGTACCAGAAGCGCGGCGCGGTCCACTTCCACGCCGTCATACGGCTCGACGGCCCGGCCGGCGGCGACACCCCGCCCCCGGCGTGGGCAACCGCCGAGCTGCTCACCGACGCCATCGGCGCCGCCGCTGCCAAGGTCCGCGTCGACGGACCCACCATCAACGGTCACGCTCACACCTTCGCCTTCGGCCGCCAGCTCGACGTCCGGACCATCCGTTCCGCCCACTTCGACAGCGGCCAGGAGCTGACCGAACGGGCCGTGGCCGCGTACATCGCCAAGTACGCCACCAAGGGAGCGGAGACCGCCACGGGAGCACTCGACCGCCCTCTGAAGTTCGCCGCCGAACTTGCCCAGTTCGACATCAGCGAACACGCCCGCCGCCTCATCCGAACCGCGTGGGTCCTGGGCGCACGCAAAGACCTCGAACACCTCCGCCTGCGGGCCTGGGCGCACATGCTCGGCTTCCGCGGCCACTTCTCCACCAAATCCCGCCGCTACTCCACCACCCTCGGCGCACTCCGCACCGCCCGCGCCGAATGGCGACGGGCACAGGCAGCAGCGAACGAAGAAGCACCCGAGACGACGTACGTCCTCGCGCACTGGGTCTTCGCCGGAACTGGCCTCTCCGACGCCGAAGCCTGGCTGGCCGCGTCCATCGAACCCGCCCCTGGAACCGAAGGAGAACCCACCCGTGGCTAACCGACGCCTCGCCCTGGTCGACGTGGCCACCGAGCCGCGTCCCCTGCCCACGCGGTACCTGACACCTGACGACCTGGTGGAGATGTTCGAGCTGCCCAGCGTCGAGACGGTCTACCAGTGGCGACGCAAGCGCACCGGGCCCCGTGGCTTCCGTGTCGGCCGGCATCTGCGCTTCGACCCGGCAGACGTGCGGGCCTGGGTGGACTCCCAGCGTGAGCGGGCGGCTGCCTGATGGCCGGGCACATCCAAGACCGCTGGTACAAGACAGAGGTCGGTCCGGACGGCAAGACCCGCAGAGTGAAGAGCGAGCGCTATGGCTCGGGCGCGCGCTACCGCGCGCGGTACGTCGGCCCGGACGGTACGGAGAAGTCCAAGAGCTTCCCCGACAGACAGAAGCGGCTTGCTGATCAGTGGCTCGCCCACACCGAGGCGGACATGGCACGCGGGCAGTACATCGACCCTCGTGCCGCTCGGGTCACCTTCCAGCAGTACGCCGAGACATGGGTATCCACACAGGGGGCCGATCCGAACACCCAGGCTTCGATGGAGTCGCAACTTCGGCTGCACGCCTTCCCGTACTTGGGATCGCGCCCGCTCGGCTCCTTTCAGCCTGCGCATATCCGGGACTGGGTACGGCAGCTGAGCGGCAACGGCATCCGAGGCTCGTACGCCCGCACCATCTACTCCAACGTCCGTGCCGCCCTCAGCGCGGCCGTGGACGACGGGCACCTTCCCCGGAATCCGTGTGCGGCTCGCTCCGTCCGGCCACCGGCCGTGGACGACAGGCGCGTCACTCCCTGGACACCGGAACGGGTCTTCGCTGTCCAGGCCGGCATGCCCGAGCGGTTCCGGGCCATGGTCGACCTGGGCGGCGGCTGCGGTCTGCGCCAGGGCGAGATCCTCGGTGTGGCCGTCGACGCGATCGACTTCGAGTCGAACACGTTGCATGTGGTCCAGCAGCTCAAGCTGAGCCGCAGCAAGGCTGTGTTCGCCCCGCCCAAGGGCGGCAAGCTGCGGGACGTCCCTCTCCCCGGGCCGGTCGCCGATGCCCTCCGGGACCACATGAAGCGGTTCCCTCCGGTCGACATCACATTGCCGTGGAAGGTGGCCGATGGGCCTCCGGTGACCAAGCGGCTGATCTTCACCGGGCCGCGCGGTGGTCACGTCTGGCGGACGTCGCTCAACGAGGAGGCGTGGAAGCGGGCGCTTGCCTCGGCCAAGGTGATCCCCGAGCGGAAGCCGGGCAAGCCGTACACCGAGTCCCGCGAGAACGGCATGCACGCACTCCGCCACTTCTACGCCTCGGTGCTCCTGGACTCCGGAGAGAACATCAAAGCCCTCGCGGAGTACCTCGGCCACTCGGACCCCGGACTGACGCTTCGCGTCTACGCGCACCTCATGCCGTCGAGTCAGGAGCGCACTCGGAACGCTGTGACGCGAATCTTTAGCGGAACTAGCCAGGACACATATGAAGCGCCGATTAGTGAAGCAGACAAGGAACGCGATTAGAAGCGCGGTTAGTCACGGCGATTAGAACGCCCCGTTATGAGTCCGGATTAGCAAACCAGAAGCATCTAATCACCCACTTCTCGACTCGCAGATAGCAATACACCCAACCACTATCCCGTCGCCAACTGCCTGCTGGGCGTGCGTGCACGCACATCCGAGCGTGCACGCACGCACAAGATTGAATGTTGAACGAGCGCGCCATCCAGGCGGGCGGAAGGCGCCTGCAAACTAGGTTTAGAAACGCCACCCATTCACGCCTGCCCGTCCCCACCTGGAGATTTGCCGACGGCTACGAACCTTAATAGGCTTCGCATGCAATTCAGGGCCGCTCCCGTGCCGGGGAGCGGCCCTGTCTCCATCGATGCGCCAGTGGAAACCAGCACCTGGAGGACACCCATGCTCGCACGCGCGAGTCTGACTATCGACATCATCCCGTATGCGCTGCCCATGCCCTTGATCGGCTGCGGCGTAGCGACGCTGCCCATCTGGATCGACGTCCCGCTGAGCGCGGCCACCCTCGCCGGCTTCTTCGTCGCCTTCCACGTACGTATGCGCCTGACGCGTCGGCCGTCCCCGGCCTGACGGCCCAGAGACGGCCCAGGCACAACATAAAGCCCCCTACCGGCGAAGAATGCGCTGGTAGGGGGCTTACCGGTGTCGCGTTACTTCTTCTTGCCCTGGTTCTTGACCGCCTCGATCGCTGCCGCTGCGGCGGCCGGGTCGAGGTAGGTGCCGCCGGGGGTGAGCGGCTTGAAGTCGGTGTCGAGTTCGTAGGACAGGGGGATGCCCGTGGGGATGTTCAGGCCCGCGATGTCGGCGTCGGAGATGCCGTCGAGGTGCTTGACCAGGGCGCGCAGCGAGTTGCCGTGGGCGGCGACGAGGACCGTGCGGCCGGTGAGGAGGTCGGGGACGATGGCGTCGAACCAGTAGGGGAGCATGCGCACGACGACGTCCTTGAGGCACTCCGTCCGGGGGCGCAGCTCGGGCGGCAGGGTCGCGTAACGCGCGTCGTCGAACTGCGAGTACTCGGCGTCGCGGGCGAGCGGCGGCGGCGGGGTGTCGTACGAGCGGCGCCAGAGCATGAACTGCTCCTCGCCGAACTCGGCGAGCGTCTGGGCCTTGTCCTTGCCCTGGAGGGCGCCGTAGTGACGCTCGTTCAGGCGCCAGGAGCGGTGGACCGGGATCCAGAGGCGGTCGGCTGCCTCGAGGGCCAGCTGCGCGGTGCGGATCGCGCGCTTCTGGAGGGACGTGTGGACCACGTCGGGCAGCAGGCCGGCGTCCTTGAGCAGCTCACCGCCGCGGACCGCCTCCTTCTCGCCCTTCTCGTTGAGGTTGACGTCCACCCAGCCGGTGAACAGGTTCTTCGCGTTCCACTCGCTCTCGCCGTGGCGGAGGAGGATCAGCTTGTACGGTGCGTCGGCCATGGCTATGAGCGTAATCCAAGGTTTTGGGGGCCGGTGCCCGGTGCCCGAGGAGCGGACAGTTGACGGGATCTGTTAATCGAGTGGTCGCCGCAGCAGCCCTCCTCGTAAGTTCTAGGCACCGCCAGCGCCGCTTACATCCGGGGGATCCGTCATGTCGTCCGTCGTCTCCGCCAGATCCCTCCGACGTGCCGCCCGGGAGACCGTCTCCGGCCTGCCGCGCGAGTTCTGGTGGCTGTGGACCAGCACCCTGGTGAACCGGCTCGGCGGTTTCGTCGCCACCTTCATGGCGCTGTATCTGACCCTCGACCGCGGCTACTCCGCCTCCTACGCCGGTCTCGTCGCCGCGCTGCACGGGCTGGGCGGGGTCGTCTCGTCCCTGGCCGGCGGGGTGATGGCCGACCGGCTGGGCCGGCGGCCCACGATGCTCGTCGCGCAGACCGGCACCGCGCTGTCCGTGGCGGCTCTCGGCTTCGTGCACCACCCGCTGGCCATCGCCGGCGTCGCCTTCCTCGTCGGCATGTCCTCCAACGCCTCCCGGCCCGCGGTGCAGGCGATGATGGCGGACATCGTGCCGCCCGAGGACCGGGTCCGGGCGTTCTCGTTGAACTACTGGGCCATCAACCTCGGATTCGCCATCTCCTCCATGGGCGCCGGGTTCATCGCCGAGTTCAGCTATCTCGCCGGGTTCCTGATCGAGGCCGGTATGACGCTGGCCTGCGCGATCGTCGTCTTCCTCAGGGTGCCCGAGTCCCGTCCGGAGCAGGACGGCAAGAACCTGACGACCAGCAAGCAGGAGGCCGTGGGGCTGGGGACCGTACTGCGTGACCGGCGGTTCATGGGGGTGGTCGGGCTGTCCTTCCTGGTCGCGTTCGTCTTCCAGCAGGGGGCGGTCGGCCTGCCGGTGGCGATGGGCGCGGCCGGCTTCACCCCGGCCGACTACGGCATGGCGATCGCCGTCAACGGCGTCCTGATCGTCGCGCTCCAGATCCCCGTCACCCGGTTCATCCAGCATCGCGATCCGGGCCGGCTGCTGGTGATCTCGTCGGTCCTCGCCGGGTACGGCTTCGGGCTGACCGCGTTCGCCGGTTCGGTCGGCCTGTTCGCGCTGACGGTCTGCGTGTGGACCCTCGCCGAGATCGTCAACGCGCCGACCCAGACCGGCCTGGTGGTCCGCCTCTCCCCCGTGCACGGCCGCGGCCGCTACCAGGGCATGTACTCCATGTCGTGGGCGGTGGCCGCGCTCGTCGCCCCGCTGACGTCCGGCGTCGTCATCGACCGGTACGGCGCGGAGTGGCTGTGGGGCCTGTGCGCGGTCGTCGGGACCGTCGCGGGCGTCGGGTACGCGCTGCTGATGCGGGGCCTGCCGGCGGAGAAGGCTCCGGCCGGGCGCCCCGCGGCGACGAAGGCGGACGTAGAGGTCGGCGCGGCCTGAAGAGACATGGCGGTCGGCGCGGCCTGAGGGTCTGCCGGGAGGCGCGCGGCCCGAGGACCGACGAGAGGCACGCGGCCCGAGGACCGCCGGGACCGCCTCACGGATGCATCCGCGCCCCCTTCAGTATCTTGTCGACCGCGTTCCGCGGCCCGTACACCGCGAGCCCCACGAGGTCGAGGTCGTCCGGCGGCACGGCCCGTACCGCCGCGCGGTTGTCGCGGTCGTTGCCGGTGGTGAAGAGGTCGCCGGTGAACACCGCGCGCGGGAGGGACCGGGAGAGCACGCGCGCGTGGGCCGCCGTCAGCGTCTCCTTGGTGCCCTCGAAGACCAGCACGGGCTGGCGGAACATCGGCAGGTAGGGGACGCCGTCCGCGTCCTCGTAAGGCTCCCCGATCACCTCGGGAACCTCCGTGCCCAGGCCGCTGACCAGGAACGCGGTGACGTTCAGGCGCTGCCAGGTCTCCAGGTCCTCGCGCAGC
Source organism: Streptomyces bobili (assembly GCF_002154575.1). Lineage (GTDB taxonomy): Bacteria > Actinomycetota > Actinomycetes > Streptomycetales > Streptomycetaceae > Streptomyces > Streptomyces bobili. Next base: position 14,133 of record NZ_MUBA01000177.1, on the reverse strand, counting down.
AGGACGGCGATCTTCGTGTCGAAGCGCAGGGGTTCAGTGCTCATGCCACGAGACTGCCGTCCGGCGTACGACGCGGTCTTGTACGTTCTTTGCATGGCCGTTCCCCGCCCGGCCCCCCGGCCGACCGCCGACGTCCTGGCCTGGCGCCCCCGGGTACCGGGCGTCGTGGAGGTCTTCCACGCGCACTTCACCGGGTACGCCTACCCGATGCACGTGCACGAGGCGTGGACGCTGCTCATCGTCGACGACGGGGCCGTACGGTACGACCTGGATCGGCATGAGCACGGCACCCCGCACAACACCTCGCACGACTCGGTGTCGCTGTTGCCTCCGCATGTGCCGCACAACGGGTCCGCCGTCACCCCGGACGGTTTCCGCAAGCGGGTGCTGTACCTCGACGCGAGCGTGCTCGGCGAGGAGCTGATCGGGCCGGCCGTGGACGGACCCGACCTGCGGGATCCGGTGCTGCGGCGGCGGGTGGGCCAGTTGCACGGCGCGCTGTCGCGGCCCGGCGAGGAGCTGGAGGCCGACAGCCGGCTGACGTTCATCGGAGAGCGGCTGCGCGGCCTGCTGCGGCCCGGCCGGGCCCTACGGCCGCAGCACCGCGACCCCGTCCTCGCGCGCCGGCTGCGGGAGTTGCTCGACGCGCGCGTGGCGGAGGGGCTGACGCTGGACGCGGCGGCCGGGCTGCTCCAGGCGCATCCGGCGCATCTGGTGCGGGCGTTCAGCGCGGCGTACGGCATCGCGCCGCATCAGTATCTGACCGCCCGCCGGGTGGACCGGGCCCGTCGGCTGTTGCTGGACGGGCTGCCGGTGGGCGAGGTCGCGGTGGCCGCCGGCTTCTACGACCAGGCCCATCTCACCCGGCATTTCCGCAGGTTGGTGGGGGTGACGCCGGGACGGTACGGCAGCTCCGGGCAACTCCCCCGCGACAACGGTTACCTGACGTCGACGTAGTCGCCGGCCGCCGAGGCGCCGCCGGTCGTGGCGGTCTCGCCGAAGGTCCAGCGCCAGTAGCCGTCGGCGTTCGCGGTGACCGTGGTGCGCAGGTAGCCCGCCGAGTCGGCGTTGACGGTCCTGACGGTGGTGTAGGTGCTCGTGCCCGCCTTGCGGAACTGGAGCTTCGCCGCCTTGCCGCCGTATCCGGCGTAGGTGTGCCTGACCCAGTCCGCGCGTGTGAGCCGGCCGGTGACGGTGAGCGTCTTGCCCTTGGCGACCGGTTCCGGGGAGGCGTTGGCGGTGGCCTTCGCGGCGCGCTTGATCTGGGTGCTGCCGAGGCCGGTCAGGTACTCCTGGCTCTTGAGGCGGTCGTCCGCCGTCCAGACCATCGCGTTGAAGGCGACCTTCCAGGTCGTGGCGTCACCGTTGGAGTCCAGGCGGTACGGCGGGTCGATATAGAAGTCGCCCGTGCAGTTCGCGGCGCGCGAGCCGTCCTCGTTGCAGGTGATGAGGCCCATCCAGATGCCGCCGCTGACGAAGCCCTTGGCGGCGGTGGTGTCGTGCCGGTAGAGGAAGGGGTTAGCGTCGATCGTGGTGAGCGAGTGGCCCGCGGGCCATGTCACACGGAAGCTGACGCCGGGGCGTACTTCCTGGGTGGTGCCGACGACGATGGGCCTGCCGCCGTTGACGACCACGTTGGACACCGTGATGCCGGTGTCCGCCGCCTCCGCGGCCGGTGCGGCGAACGCCGTCAGGGCGAGCGCTCCCGCCACTGCGGCCACGATGGTGGATCTGCCTGCGCGCATGCGCGACCTCTTTAACTCCGGTGCGGGATCAGGTCGCGGCAGGCTAACAGCAGGTCAGCACAGGTCTACTCGGTGGGTCGTTGCGTCAGGTTGCGGAAGGCGTCGAGGTTGCGGGTCGACTCGCCGCGGGAGACGCGCCAGGCGTACTCCTTGCGGATCGCGGAGGCGAACCCCAGCTCCAGGAGGGTGTTGAAGGCGCCGTCGGCGGCCTCCAGGACCTGGCCGAGAAGCCGGTCGGTGTCCTCGGGGGTGACCGTGGAGAGCGGGAGGCGGGCGGTGACGTAGATGTCGCCGAGGGGGTCGACGGCGTAGCTGACGCCGTACAGCTTGAGGTTGCGCTCCAGGAGCCAGCGGTGGACGCCCGCCTCGTTCTCGTCGGGGTGGCGGATGACGAAGGCGTTCAGCGACAGGGAGTGGCGGCCGACGATCAGCGAGACGGTCGTCCTCAGTTTGCGGGTGCCGGGGAGCTGGACGACGTAGGTGCCGGGCTCGGGACTCTCCCACTCCAGCTCGGCGTCCTTGAGGACGTCCTCGATGATCCGCGCGGCGCTCTGCTCGGCGTCGCCGGCACCACCGCTCATGTTGGCCTCACCCATGCTGGGAGCGTACGTGACGGCGGTGGGACTGCACGGCGGCCGTGTAGACGTCGGCGGTGGCGGCGGCGGCGGTGTCCCAGCCGAAGGACTGGGCGTGCCGGGCGGCGGCCTCGCCCATGCGGGCGGGCAGCTCGGGGTGGTCGGCGAGTTCGGCGAGCACGCGCGCGTAGCGGGCCGGTTCGTGTCCCTGCACCAGGAAGCCGGTCTCGCCGTCGCGGACGGCCACCGGCAGTCCGCCGACCGAGGCGGCGAGCACCGGGGTGCCGGTGGCCTGCGCCTCTATGGCGACCAGCCCGAAGGACTCGCTGTACGACGGCACGACGAGGACGGACGCGGCCCGGAACCAGTCCGCGAGCTGGTCCTGGCCGACGGGCGGACGGAACCGTACGACGTCGGAGATGCCGAGGCGCGCGGCCAGCTTCTGGAGGCCCTCCGGCTTGGCGAGGCCACTGCCGCTGGGCCCGCCGACGACCGGTACGACCATCTTGGACCGCAGGTCGGGGCGCTGGTCGAGGAGGACGGCGACGGCGCGCAGCAGCACGTCGGGGGCCTTGAGCGGCTGGATGCGGCCGGCGAACAGCGGGATCAGGGCGTCCTGCGGGAGGTCCAGGCGGGCGCGGGCGGCGGCACGGCCGTCGGCCGGGCGGAAACGGTCGAGGTTGACGCCGGGGTGGACGACGGCGATCTTGCCGGGTTCGGCGCCGTAGTGCCGGGCGAGTTCGTCGGCCTCCTCCGCGGTGTTGGCGATGAGGCGGTCGGCGGCGGCGACGATCTGCATCTCGCCGATGACGCGGGCGGCGGGCTCGGGGGTGTCGCCGTCGGCGAGGTTGGCGTTCTTGACCTTGGCCATGGTGTGCATGGCGTGCACGAGGGGGGTGCCCCAGCGCTGGGCGGCGAGCCAGCCGACGTGGCCGGAGAGCCAGTAGTGCGAGTGGACGAGGTCGTAGTGGCCGGGGCGCTGGCCGGCCCAGGCCTGCATCACGCCGTGGGTGAAGGCGCACAGCTGGGCGGGCAGCTCCTCCTTGGCGAGGCCCTCGTAGGGGCCGGCGTCGATGTGCCGGACGAGGACGCCGGGTGCCAGTTCGACGGTGGGCGGGAGGCCGCCGGTGGTGGCCCGCGTGAAGATCTCGACCTCGATGTTGATCGCGGCGAGGCGCTGGGCCAGCTCCACGATGTATACGTTCATGCCGCCGGCGTCACCGGTGCCGGGCTGGTGGAGGGGTGAGGTGTGCACGGAGAGCATGGCGACACGCCGGGGGCGGCGGTGCAGTCGCAGTCGTGAGGGTGCCGCCGAAGAGCGACGCCCGAGCCTGCTGACGTACTGGCTCACGTGGCGTTTCCTCCTTGCTGCGGGCATGCCGGACGGAGGGCGTGGGGCGCCCTCCAAGGGTGTCCAACGCGGGAACGAGGCATTCCCATTCCGTACGGATGTGCCGCGGGGCGGTTTTTGCCTGGTCGTTACCGTCTGTCGCTCAACCGTTCGAGGGCGGGGGGCGTCCGGGGCGCCTGTGGCCGGAGGGAACCCGCGGTAACCGGGCCGCGCCTCCCCTGCCGGGTGACCGCATACCCTCATAGCCATGTCCCCCCGCACGCAGCCCCTCCCCCACGCTCGGCCTCGCCCGAGCAGGGGGACCCCCGTCGTGGGCACGGTCACGCGCGGGACCACCAATCCCAACCGGCTGCGCCGCATGGACCGCTGGATCGCCGCGGTCCACGGCGCCGAACTGCGTCGCGCCGCCGACCCCGTGGCCGTCGACCTCGGCTACGGTGCCGCGCCCTGGACGGCTGTCGAGCTGCTGACCCGGCTGCGCTCCGTCGCCCCGCACGCGCGCGTGGTGGGCGTCGAGATCGAACCGGCCCGGGTCACCGCGGCGAAGCCGTACGAACGCGACGGCCTCGCCTTCCGCCACGGCGGCTTCGAGGTCCCCGTGCCCCGGCCGCCGCATCTCATCCGCGCCGCCAATGTGCTGCGCCAGTACGACGAGGACCAGGTCGCCGCGGTCTGGGCGCGGCTGTGCGCCCGGCTCGCCCCGGCCGACCCCGCGAGGGGGTCGCGGGGCGGGCTGCTCGTCGAGGGGACGTGCGACGAGATCGGGCGACGGCACGTGTGGGTGGCGCTCGGCCCGGAGGGTCCCCGCACGGTCACCTTCGCGACCCGGCTGGGATCCCTGGAGCGCCCCTCGGACCTGGCGGAACGGCTCCCGAAGGCGCTGATCCACCGCAATGTGCCCGGCGAGCCGGTGCACGCGTTCCTGCGCGACTTCGACCGTGCCTGGGCCGCGGCCGCGCCGTACGCCTCCTACGGCGCCCGCCAGCGGTGGATCCGCACGGCACGCGCCCTCACCGCCGACTGGCCGGTGACGGACGGGCCGGTGCGGTGGCGACAGGGGGAAGTCACCGTGGCGTGGGGGGCGTTGGCGCCGCGCGGATAGCGCGTGAAGTCACTCCCCCGTAGACGTCCGGTTCACCTCTGGCACCTCCAACTGCCGTCGGCCTCGGGAACGATCCCCGTGAGGCGTTCGTCACAAAGGAGGGGCGATCGTCATGCCGGGGCGGGAGCGGAGGGAAGGACTACCTCTGTCGTTTTCCGTCATGGCGTGGCACGATCCCCCGGGCGACCGTAAGTTACTGACGGTAAATCAGCTTTGGGGGACGTTATGGGTTCGGGCAAGCGCAGCCTGCTCGCGGTGGCCGTGACCGTGGTCTGCGCGGTCACCGTCCTGGCGGTACCGGGCACGGCGTTCGCGAGTCCGAGCCCGACTCCGGCCCCGAAGACGGCCTCGCCCACAGCCCCGACGACCGCGCCCGACCTCACGGCTCCGCCCGCGACCAACGAGGATCTCGAAGCGGTCCGCGAGAAGCTCGACGAGCTGTACCACGACGCCGCCGTCGCCACCGACGCCTACAACGCGGCCGAGGAACAGGCGAAGAAGCAGTCCGCGGAGCTGGTGGAGCTGGCGAAGAAGATCGTCGAGGGCCGCGAGGAGCTCGACGATCTGAAGGACCGCGCCGGTGCCGCCGCCCGCTCCCAGTACCGCGGCGGCGGACTGCCCGACGAGGCGCAGCTGCTGCTCAGCGACGATCCGGGCGACTTCCTCGACGGAGCGGGCCGCGTGATCCAGGGTCAGCGCGCCACGAACGGCCTGCTCGGCGAGATGACCCGCACCCAGCAGGACTTGGAGCAGTACACCAGGGACGCCTCCGCCCAGTGGCAGAAGCTGGAGAACAACCGCAAGGCCAGGGCCACCGCCCAGAAGACGATCGAGAAGCAGATCGCGGCGGCCGAGAAGCTCGAATCCACCCTGGAGAAAGAGGAGAAGGAGCGCCTCGCCCGGCTCCAGGAACAGGCCGCCCAGAAGGCGCAGACCACCTGGCTGGGCACCGGGATACTGGACGGCGCCACGACCGGCGAGGCCACCGCGCAAGGCACGCGGGCCGTGCAGTACGCCACCGCGCAGATCGGCAAGCCGTACGTGTGGGGTGCCGAGGGCCCGGACACCTTCGACTGCTCCGGCCTCACCTCTCAGGCCTGGGCCGGCGCCGGCGTCACCATCCCCCGCACCTCGCAGGAGCAGTGGCGGCAGCTGAAGCAGGTCGCCGTGAAGGACATGCGCCCCGGCGACCTGATCATCTACTTCGACGACGCCAGCCATGTCGCGATGTACGTCGGCGACGGCACGATGGTCCACGCCCCCCGTCCCGGCCGGACGGTCACGCTCGCGGGGGCCGGCTCGATGCCGATCCTCGGCGTGGTGCGGCCCGGCGCGTAGGACACCGGGTGGGTGCCCGAACACGGCGGCGGACGGTCACCGAATCCCTCGTACCGCCCGCGTGACCAGGGCCACGTGACGCACGGCACGGCCCCCTGCCGCCAAACCCGGTGGGGACGTGACCTTCGTCATCCCGGCCCCCGTACCGCCCTGCCCAACTGCGGTACGGATCGCGGCATATGACACTGGCGAGAGATCAAGCGACGCGCCGTACACCATTCCGCTGCGGCGCCTTCTGCCGCTATGGTCCCCGTCGGTGGGTCGAGGTCCCTCGTCCCCGCCATGCCCTCGGGGGGAGGGAAGGAACCCAACACGATGCCCGTACCCGTACCGCGGCAGAGAGCGATCCCGGCCGTGGAGTGTGGTCAGGCGCAGGCCGCGCCCGCAGGCGAGGGTCCCCTCACGGAAGGGACCCGGCGCACGGACGACCGGACCGACGATCGCAACGACGCGACGGCCGGGAACAACGCCACGCCCGGCGACGGCGTCCCCCACGACGTGACCGCCGCCCACGCCAACCTCACCCTGCTGCTGATCGAGGACGACCCCACGGCCGCCCCGATCGTGCCCGACCTGCTCGACTCGGCCGGCAAGCCGATCCGCATGCGCACCGCCCGCAACCTCACCGAGGCCGAGCGACTGCTCACCGACGACGTCCACTGCATCCTGCTGGACCTCGCCCTGCCCGCCCCCGGCCGCGCCGCCGACGACGACGAGCTGGCCGTACTCCGGCATGTCCTGGAGCTGGCACCCCGGCACGCCGTGCTCGCGCTCACCGCCTCCGGTGACGCCGAACGCGGCACGGAGGCGGTGCGTGTCGGCGCCCAGGACTACCTGTTCCGCGACGAGCTGGACGGACGGCTGCTGAGCCGCGCCATCCGGTACGCCGTCGAGCGCAAGCGGTCGGACACCGCCGAGCGGCGGCTCGCCGAGGGCAGGCTGCGCGCGCAGGAGAACGCCCGTCTGGAGCGCGGTCTGCTGCCGACACCCCTGCTGGAGGGCTCCCCGCTGCGCTTCGCCGCCCGCTACCGCCCCGGCCGCTCACGCGCGCTGCTCGGCGGCGACTTCTACGACACCGTCCGCACTCCGGACGGCACGGTCCACGCGATGATCGGCGACGTCTGCGGGCACGGCCCGGACGAGGCGGCGCTCGGCGTGGAGCTGAGGATCGCCTGGCGGGCGCTGACGCTGGCCGGGCTCTGCGGTGACCAGTTGCTGAACACGCTCCAGCAGGTGCTGGAGCACGAGCGCGACGACGACGAGATCTTCGCGACACTGTGCACGGTGGACATCGCACCCGACGGCCGGCGGGCCGGCCTCTGCCTGGCCGGGCATCCGGCGCCGCTGATCGCCCGCCCCGACCGGCCGGCCCGGCTGTTGCCGTACGACAACAACGGCCCGGCGCTGGGGCTGCTGCCGGGCGCCCGCTGGCCGCGGATGCAGGTCGAGCTGGGTGCCGAGTGGAGCCTGATGCTCTACACCGACGGGCTGATAGAGGGCCGCGTCGGCGCGGGCCGGGAGCGGCTGGGCCAGGACGGCATGGTGGAGATGATCCGCCGCCAGCTCGCGGCCGGCCTGAGCGGCGAGGATCTGCTGCGGGCCGCGGTCAACGAGGTGCGCGACCTGAACGGCGGCGAGCTGACGGACGACGTGGCGGTGGTCCTGCTGGACCGGGTGCCGTAAAAGCTCCCTGGCCCGACGGGCGGGGGGCTACCGGCCGCCGTTGTACGGCCCGTACGGCCCGTCGCTGCTGGAGCCGCCGCCTCTGCTGCTGCGTCCGCCGCCCGGCAGGGAGCGCAGGGCCGGCCGGACGTCGACCATGTACACGATGCTCGCGATCAGGCCGATGATGGGCAGGAACGACAGGACGGGAAAGATCAGGCTCACCACGAAGGCGATCCCGAGAACGATCAGCCAGAACGGCTTGGTCTTCTTGTCCGCGGCCCGGAAGCCGTCCTCGCGGCGGATGGCCGCGTCGAACAGAGCGAAGCCGCTGAACACGATCAGGGCCAGGCTCAGCAGAGACATGAACCCCGCGAAACCTTCCATCAGCACTACGTCCACCACCCGACTCGGCACGACATGGCTCGTCCTTACGCGGTCACCGTACCCGCAACCGCGCTCGCCCTACCCGTACAACGGGCCGGGCACTCAACGAGTGCCCGGCCCGTCGCCGTTTCCTGATCCGTACCGCGTGTCCCCCGCCGGTCTCACTTGGCCGGGGGCGTCGTCTTCTTCGCGGTGGTCTTGCGGGCGGCCGGAGCCTTCTTGGCCGGGGCCTTCTTCGCCTCGGCGTCGGCCGCGGCGGGCTTCGGCTCGTCCTTGGCCGCTACCGGCTCGTCCTTGACCGCGACCGGCCCGGCCGCGGGCTCGTCCCTGCCCTCGACGGCGATGGCCAGTTCCTCGATGTCCTCGGCGGCCTCGCCGCGCCAGGTCTTCACGGCCTGCTCGCCGTGCTCGGCGACCTTCTCGTAGGTCTCACGGGCCTTGACGGCGTACTCGGCCGCGACGCCGACGCTGCGCAGCGCGATGTCCTGGGCGGACTCACCGATCTTCTTCAGGTCGGCGTCGAGCGTGGTGCCGAGCTTCTTGATGTCGCCGTCGAGGGAGGCGATGAACTCGTTGACCTTCGTCTGGAGAGTCTCCTGCGCCTCCTTCGCCTTCACGCCGGCCTCCTTGGCACGGGTGGCGGCCCGCTCCTGGACGACCTTCGGGTCGGTGTTGCGGACGGCCTCGAAGCGGGCGGGCGCCTCCGTACGCAGCTGCTCCACCAGGCCCGGCACCTTCTTCGCCTGCTGGAGAGCCAGGTCGGCGGTGCCGGCGGCGAAGTAGAGGGGGGTGGGGTCGCTGAAGGTCTTGCGCAGGTCGTCGCTGATGGCCATGGTGATGGTCCTCCCGTATTCGCGTTCGTCGCGTTCGTCGTCGTGTTCGTCGATGTCGGTTGGTGCGGGTCCGCAGTCGGGCGGCCGGTCCCCTGGTCCGGTCAACCGGCCGTCTGCTGCGGATCGGCGTCGGTGCCGCCGGCCGTGCGGGTGCCGGGTACGGCGTCCGCACCGCGCTGGACGTCCACCGCGCCGTCGCCGCCCACGAACCCGTTCTCCTTGCGGAAGGACTCGTAGATCTGGAGCAGCACCTGCTTCTGCTGCTCGGTCAGCGTGGGATCGGCGAGGACGACGGCCCGCGTCTCGACGTCGTCGCGGTCGCGCTCGGCATCGAGGATGCCGGCCCGGACGTACAACGTCTCGGCGGAGATCCGCAGCGCCTTGGCGACCTGCTGCAGCACCTCCGCGCTCGGCTTGCGCAGCCCTCGCTCGATCTGGCTCAGGTACGGATTGGACACCCCGGCGGCGTCGGCGAGCTGCCGCAGCGAGAGCTGGGCGTTCCGCCGCTGCTCGCGCAGGTACTCACCGAGATTGCCGACGTTGAGCGATGCCATGCCTCCACAGTGCCCCACCCCCGCTAACTTTTGCAAGCACCTGCTTGCAAAAGTGCGCCACGCCACGCCGAGGACCACCCGATCCGCCCAACGGCTGTCCTGTCTCTGCGATGTGTAGGCATTCCCGCTCTTCTGTAGGCGTGTGCGGCTGGGTCCCGGTCATGTGTAGGCAAGTTCTGGAGAGTTCCGGTCTTGTGTAGGTATTGCGGTCATGGCGCTTCTTCGGTCGAAGTGGCTGGTCGGCGTCGTACCGGAGGCCCGGATGGATGTGCGCGAGGTGCCGGCGGAGGACGTCGAGCCGGAGTACGTCGGCGCGGCCGGCATCCGTGAGCGGGAAGCCTTGGGACGCCTGTGGCCGGTCCGGTTCGAGTCGGTGCGGCCTGAGCGTCGGTTCCCGGCTTTTCGTGGTCAGGGGAACTGGTGCGGCTGGTACTGGTCGGCGACCTGCGGCGGGCATGTGGGCTATGAGTCGTGGCTGGAGCGCGACCACTTGATACTGCTGGACTTCGATCCGCTGGTGACGGGCATGGCCTCGCAGCCGTTTCGGCTGTCGTGGGCCGGGGCGGGCGGGAAGCTGGTGCGGCATACGCCGGATTTCTTCGTCCGCCGTGCTGACGGGACGGGCTTGGTAGTGGACGTGCGTCCGGACGAGCGGATCGGGCCGGATCACGCGGCGAAGTTCGCCGTGACGGCGGCAGCCTGCCAGTCGGTGGGCTGGGACTTCGTGCGGATGGGAACGCCGGATGCGGTGCTGATGGCGAACGTGCGGTGGCTGGCCGGTTACCGGCATCCGCGAACACCTCCACCAGGAGGTCGCTGCCCGCTTGGTGGAGGTGTTCGCCGACGGCGGTGGGTTGCTGGCCGGGGCCCTGCGGGTGGGTGGTCAGATCGCGGTGCTGCCGGTGCTGTTCCATCTGCTCTGGCGCCGGGTTCTGGCGGTGGATCTGGAGGCCGGGCTGTTGTCGGCGGGCTCGCAGGTCCGGCTCGGCGCGGTGCGGGAAAGAGCGGGGATGCCGTCGCGTCCGCGGTTGCTGCGAGCGGGTGATGGGTTCCGGTTCGACGGGCGACTGCACACGGTGGCCGCGCTGGAGGGGACTGCAGTCCGGCTGGTCGACGAGCCTCGCTGGTCCCGCTCGCGTATCCGCGCGATCGGATGTTCCTGCATGCGACGCCGTGACCCGCCCTGAGCAGGGCCCCCACCGAGCAGCATTTCCAGCGCCCCTCCGGCGGAGGACCCTGCGAAGTGCTGTACGGGCCCAGGGAACTCGGCGCGTCCTAGGCGGCGAAGGCGTTGACGCCCGTGAGCTCCGCCGAGAACTCCCACAGGCGCGCGGCCTGTTCGGGATCGATCGCCCAGTCCTTCACGCCCGTCTCGCCGTCCGCCAGGGCGGGCTCGGCGACGTCGCAGTCCTCCAGGTACAGGCCGCCCAGGCCGTCCAGCTGGGGGGAGGTCGCCGCCCACACCTGGGTGGCCGCGCCCTGCTCCGGGGTCTTGAGGAGCTCGGGGTTCAGGGCGTTGCCGTTCTCGTCGATCCAGCCGGCCGCGATCATCTCCTCCTTGGGAAGGTGGCGCTGCAGCGGGGTCATGATGTCACCGGGGTGGGGCGAGAAGGCCCGTACGCCGGCGTCCCGGCCGAGCTTGTCCAGGTGCACGGCGAACAGCACGTTCGCCGTCTTGGACTGTCCGTACGCCTGCCACTTGTCGTAGCCGTGGCGCCACTGGACGTCGTCCCAGCGGATGCCGGACCAGTGGTGGCCGCGCGAGGAGGAGGAGACGACGCGGGCGCCACCGGGCTCGATCGCCGGCCACAGGCGGTTCACCAGGGCGAAGTGACCCAGGTGATTCGTGGCGAACTGGGCCTCCCAGCCGGGTCCGACCCGCGTCCCCGGGGTGGCCATGATCCCGGCGTTGTCGATGACGAAGTCCACGGTCCGGCCGGAGGCGAGGAACCGCTCGGCGAAGCCGCGCACGCTCTCCAGGTCGCCGAGGTCCAGTTCGTCCAGTTCGACGCCGTCGATCCCGGCGAGCGCCTCCCGGGCGGCGTCCGGGCGGCGGGCCGGGACGACCACGCGGGCGCCCGCCTTCGTCAGGGCGCGTGTCGTCTCCAGCCCGAGACCCGAGTAGCCGCCGGTGACGATGGCGAGCTTCCCCGTGAGGTCGATGCCCTGGAGGACGTCGTCGGCCGTGCTCTCGGCGCCGAAGCCCGAGCCGATCTTGTGCTGTGCAGTGCTCATGCCTGGTTCAGCACGGTGAAACCGATCGGTGTTCCCCGCGCATGCCGTCCTGTGTGTGTTCCGCGTCACCCAGGAGCTGTCACCCTGGGTGACCGGCAACGCGGGGCGGGGTCGTCGTAGACCGCCTCCGCACCCGCTTCCTCCAGATCGCCGCGCGGGATCCTGCCGCACTGGACGCCCAGGCAGCGCACCCCGGCCCGGCTGCCCGCCCGCGTGTCCCACACGGTGTCGCGCCGACGAACACGGCCCGCTCGGCGGGGACCCCGGGGAGCTCCAGCGCTTGTTCGACGGCTCGCGTCAGTTGAGCGGGACCCCGACCGCCCTGCCGTCCCACTCAACCATAGGCACCCCAGGTCAGAGCCTCACCCTGCCCACAGTTGTCTGGGACAGGACAGCCCAACGGCGGCCCGTCCCAGGGACGTCGTGCGACGAACACCAGCTCCCTGCCCGGCCGGTCGGGAGCGTCGCGTACGTCCTCCACCTCATACCCCTGCGCGGCCAGCTCGGCCTCGACCTCCTGCCGCTCGCGGAAGCGCAGTGTGGAGTCCGAGGTCAGCACCTGCCCGTCCGCGGGGAACACGTACGTCCAACGGAACGTCACCAGCGGCCCGCTCACGTCGGTCAGCTCGACCCAGCTCTCGACGGCGCCGACACCGGGGACGTCCGTCACGCCGTACGACGCCGCACGGTTCCACTCCTCCCAGGCCCGCCCGGCCGGATCCCGGGTCTCGAAGACCAGGTGTCCGCCGGGACGGAGCGCGGCGTGAGCGCCTCGCAGCGTCTCCTGCCAGGCCTGTGGATCGGCGATGGCCTGGGCGACGTTCGCCGTCATGGTCGCCAGGTCGACCCGCAACGGCGGCAGGGTAGTCGCATCGCCGTGGATCCAGCGCACCCGTTCGGCGCCGGGCTTGCCGCGGGCCACGTCGATGGACGCGCGGGCGGGGTCGACGCCGACGACCTCGATCCCGCGACGCGCCAGCAGGAGCGCGAACACCCCTGTCCCGCAGCCGATGTCCAGTACCCGGCGCGCCCCGAACTCCCCCGCCATCCGGACGTACGCGTCGAGATCGCCGCGGTCGGGGTCGAGCGGGTCGTAGAGCGCGGCCAGGCGCGGATGCCCGAAACAGTCGTCAGCCATGGGGCGAGCGTAGGGTCCGGGTCGCGCCCGTACGACCGGCTGCTCACGGCCACCGGTCACCGGTGTCAGTGGTCTCGGCGAGGATCTCCGGCATGACTGCGACCACCGCCGACTACACGTGGTTCGGGGACGGCTTCCCCGAGCTCGCGCAGGCGTACTGCCTCACCCTGGTGCGAGATCTGGCGCCCGCCGGGATTCTTCGGCGGCTCCAGGGCCGGGAAGAACCGGCGCTGACAGGGGTGGAGGAGATCGTCGAGGCCGCCTTCGAGCTGCTGGAGCCGGACCCCGCCCGGCAGCTGATCGCCATGGCGGCGATCCGGGACTGGACGTTGCTGATCGAGCCCCACGGCTACCTCGGCATCGACGAGGAGACGGCCTTGCCGGCATCCGTCGGCACCCGCTGGGTCTCGCACTTCGTCAACGTCAACGGCGTCAGCTCGTTCCTCTGGGCCGAGAACGGGACGAAGCGGCTCGGTTTCGAGCCCGGAGTCCCCGACCACCGCTCGGGAACGACCCCCGACGAACACCTGGAGGCCATGCACCGCGTCGGCTTCCAGTTCTGGGCGGAGACCTCCGACACCGCGGAGGACCTCTCCGGACCGGCCGCGTTCGCGCTGGCCGAGCACCTGACCGGGGTGCGCGTCACCCCGGAGTTCCTCCGCGGAACGACCTTCGTCTGCGGCAGCGTGGAGATCAGGTGACCCGGCCGTGTCCTCCCCGTCCGACGACGTGCTCACCGAGCAACGCCCTCTACCAGCGCCCCGGACACGTCCGGAGCACCGACGTCGGCGGGTACGACTTCACGTGAGCGGCCGTCGTGACAGCCAGGTCCGCACCGTCTCGAAGTCCTCCCGCGTCAGGCCCCGCTGAGCATCGACCCGGTGCAGCAGTGCCGGGGCCGGGTGGCCGGCGTCGACGTACTCCCGGTCGGCGGGGGTGATCTCGTCGTCGAGCCAGACGAAGGGGCGGCCCGCCGCCCGGGACAGCACGGGCCGCGTCTTCCAGTGGACGCCGGGGGCGGGCGGGTCGTCCTGCGGGTCCAGCACCGGCAGCGGCGGCAGGCCCAGCCACGGGCCGACGACCGTGTTCGCGTCCTCGCCCCAGGTCGTCGCCCACACCAGGTCGCAGCCGAGGGCCAGCAGCCGGGGCCCGAGGGCCGGGTCCAGGCGGGAGAGAAGGGGGTGGGGCGCGGGCGGGCCGTACAGCGGGTACG
>NZ_MUBA01000176.1 GCF_002154575.1 Streptomyces bobili | reverse complement strand
GCACCTGGGGCAGCCCGGCGGGCCGGGCGAGCGCCGCGCGGACCGCCTCGGCGAGCGGCGGCAGAGAAGCCGGGGAGGAGGCAGGAGCCGGGGAAGCCTGGGAAGGCGGGGAGGTCTGGGGAGGCGGGGCCTGCCCGGCAGCCTCGGAGGACGCTTCCGAGGTCCGCAGTCTGCCGGGCCGGCCCGCCTCGACGTCGCCCCGCAGATGCAGCGCGACCACGGCCACCGTGACGGCGGCGCGGGGTCCGCCCCGCAGCAGCGCGACCTCGTACGGCCGGAGCCGGATCGATGTGCCTGTGCTCATGGCGACCCCCTGGAGCGGGACCCGCCGCCCCCGTGCCGGCGGGCCCCGCGTGACCACAATGTGCCCACCCCCGGCCGCTGTTGAAGCCCCTTGAGCCATGTTCAGAGGTTGATTTGAGGTTGTCGTAGCCGGCCTACGCCTCGCTCGTACCCCGGCCTACGCCTTGTGCTGATCGTGATGCTCCGACAGTCCCGGCCAGTCGTCGGGGCCGCCGCCCTGCCATTCGATGAGATCGCTCTCCTCGACCTCGACACGGTCCAGGTCGGCGAGGCGGAGGATCTCGACGACATCGTCGAGGTGCGTCGCGATCCCCAGGGTGGCGTCGCCCGAGGTGACCCTGCGGGAGCCGTCCAGGGCCGGCGGGTGGACCACGATGTGCGGGTGCTGCGTCGGATTGCCCATGCCCTCAGATTCCTGCGGGCACGGCCCGTCCGCACGCCGGGAGCGGGCCGAGGGGTACGGCCGGCTGGGCCGGGCGGGGCCGTCGCCGGCCCGTCTGCGCACACCCGCCACCCTCGCTCCCCGCCGCCCGCGTAACGCGTCGCGCTCCCCGGCGCGACCGGGTCACGGTCTCGCGGGGGAGCGCGGGGAGGGTCCGGAGGATCGATCGGAAGGGACAGGGGCCGCGACGGATGCGACGGAGCCGGGACGTCCTCCCTCAGGTCGAGAGGAGCGCCACGTTTCCTTCACCACCGCACTGGCTCGCACGCCGCCGCGGCTCCTGTCCCCTCGCCCGCTCCGCACCGCGATCACCCCTCATCCGGATCGCCGGCGCGGACGGGCCGCGCCCTGAACCATGACGCTGCGTCAGGTCGGGGGCGCGAGCCGGGGGTTCGGTCCTCGCTCGGGCGCGGACCGATGTCTCCACGCGCGTGTCCTGTACGGGATCGCGCGGGGAAGGGACTGGATTCCGGGCGGCGCCGTCGCCTGGGCGCGACAGGACAGATGTCAGCGGCGGCGCCGCCCGGAAGTCTGGGAAGGGGGTTACAGCCGGGCGCCGGAAAGCCGTTCCACGGCGCGCAGCAGCGCCGAGTGGTCGAGGCCGCCGTCGCCCTGCGCGCGCAGGCTCGCGACCAGTTGCGCGACCACGGCGCCGACCGGCAGGGCCGCGCCGACGGTGCGGGCGGCGTCCGTGACGATGCCCATGTCCTTGTGGTGCAGGTCGATGCGGAAGCCCGGCGCGAAGTCGCGGTTCAGGAAGTTGTCCCTCTTCCGCGTCAGCACGGTCGATCCGGCCAGTCCGCCGTTGAGGACGTCCAGCGCGGCCTTCAGGTCCACGCCCGACTTCTCCAGGAAGACCACGGCCTCGGCGCACGCCTGGATGTTCACCGCGACGATCAGCTGGTTCGCGGCCTTCACCGTCTGGCCCGAGCCGTGCGGCCCGCACAGCACGATCGTCCTGCCGAGCGCCTCGAAGACCGGCTCGGCCCGGTCGAAGTCGGCCTGCTCGCCGCCGGCCATGATGGACAGCACCGCCTCGACCGCTCCTGCCTCACCGCCGGACACCGGCGCGTCCAGGACACGGATGCCCTTGTCCTTCGCCGCCCTCGCCAGGTCGATGGAGGTCTGCGGGGTGATGGAGGACATGTCGATCAGCAGAGTGCCGGGGCGCGCGTTCTCCAGGATGCCGTCGGGGCCGTACGCGATGGCCTCGACCTGCGGGGACGCCGGGACCATGGTGATCACGATTTCGGCGTCACGGACGGCCTCGGCGATCGAGCCGGCCGAGCGTCCGCCGGCGGCGGTCAGCCGGTCCAGCTTCTCCCGCTCAAGGGTGTATCCGGTTACCTCGTAACCCGCCTTGATCAGGTTCTCGGACATGGGGGAGCCCATGATGCCGAGGCCGATCCAGGCGATCTTGGGGAGGTTGCTCATGATGGGGTGCCTCTCGGTACGGGGATGTTCGGCGGGCGGCGAGGGTCTTTCGTTTGGGTCAGGCCGGATGAGGGAGCGGGGTCTGGTGCTGGGGGCACCTCCCACGCCTTTCGGGCAGTGGGGGAGCATCGCAAGGCGGAGGAGGGAGTCAGGGCGGAGCCCGTGGGGGCCCCTCCCGCTCGAGCGAAGCCGAGAGCGGGGGAGAATGACGACAACGCGGCGAGGTGTGGTGCCAGGGCCCGCGAGCCCGGCCTGATCCAAACGAGAGGCCCTGGGACCCGGGGCCTGCCGGTGCTACCGGGGCAGCCAGTCGAAGGCCGCCGCGCTCGGACGGTCGCCCGGCTTGTACTCCAGGCCCACCCAGCCCTCG
This sequence comes from Streptomyces bobili, assembly GCF_002154575.1. Taxonomy (GTDB): domain Bacteria; phylum Actinomycetota; class Actinomycetes; order Streptomycetales; family Streptomycetaceae; genus Streptomyces; species Streptomyces bobili. The sequence continues at coordinate 20,244 of NZ_MUBA01000176.1, read as the reverse complement.
TAGCCGGCCTTGCCGAGCCGGTCCAGCAGGTCCTCCAGGGGCAGTGAGCCGGTGCCCGGCGCGCCGCGGCCCGGATTGTCGGCGATCTGCACGTGGCCGGTCCTGGACGCGTACCGGTCGATCACCGAGGGGAGGTCCTCGCCGTTCATCGACAGGTGGTAGAGGTCCATCAGGAACCGGGCGTTTCCGAGACCGGTCGCCGCGTTGACCTTGTCGACGATGCCGACGGCGGCCGGAGCCGACACCAGGGGGTACTTCGGTGACTCGGGCCGGTTCAGCGCCTCGATCAGCAGGATCGCGCCGATCCTGTCGGCGGCCCGCGCCGCGAGCGCCAGGTTCTCCAGGGCGAGCGCGTCCTGTTCGGCCGGGTCCACGCCGTCCACGCGGTTGCCGTAGAGCGCGTTGAGCGCCGTACAGCCGAGGGACTGCGCGAAGCCGGCGGCCACGTCGATGTTGGCGCGGAACCTCCGCGACTCCTCGCCCGGGACCGACAGAGCGCCGCGGTCGGGGCCGGGCAACTGGCCGGCGTAGAAGTTCAGGCCGGTGAGCCGGACGCCCGCGTCCTCGATCGCCGTCCTCAGCGCGTCGAGTTCGCGCTGCCGGGGGGTGGGGGTGTCGGTCCAGGGCCACCACAGTTCGACCGCGGTGAAGCCGGCCGCGGCGGCGGCCGCGGGGCGCTCCAGGAGCGGGAGTTCCGTGAAGAGGATCGACAGGTTGACGTTGAAGCGCTGCTCTGCGAATCCCATGAGGTCCGGCGCTCCCTTCCGTGGACGGCTTCCACACACCGGCCATGAATTCCGTATTGTGGAAGTTGGTTTCTGCCTATTGGAAGATTGCCGTCGGGGGTCACGGCTTGTCAAGAGGTGCGGCGGAGACGGGGCCCCGGCGCCCCCCTGACCGACCCGCCGGTCGGTTAAGGTCGGGGTCCGGGAGCCGCCCCGATGGTCCGTTCGTGCGTCGGCGGGTCCTCCCGGAGCGCCCTCCTTGGTGAGGGCGGGGGGCAAAGGCGCAGGTCAGGCAGGTCAGAGAGGTATGGGGCGCGATGCGACTGAGGGTTGAGTTCACCACCGAGCCCTTCGATCTCGACGAGGCACCCGCGCATGCGCTGGTCGCCCGCGAGGTCGTCGAGGCCGCCGACCTGGACGCCGTCGACGTGGGCCCGTTCGGCAACACTGTGGAGGGTCACGCCGACGCCGTGCTGGGCGCGGTCGACGCCCTGCTCCGCAAGACCCTGGAAGCCGGAGCCACCCGGATCTCCCTCCAGGTCAACGTCCTCGGGGAGGGCGAATGACAGGGTCCGGGCGCGAGTCCTTCATCGCCGCAGTGAAACCGCTGGTCGACGCCATGGGTGGGGAGCTGGTCCCGCCGGACGAGGCCGGTCCCGACGACGTCGTGCTGGCCTGGGAGGGCGCCGACGCCCTCGCCGTACGGCTGCCGCAGCTCGCCGACTCCCTCGACCACATCCTGGCCGCGATGGAACGCAAGAAGGGCAAGCCCCTCGCCGATCTGGACCGCAAGGCCAAGCAGGAGGTCGTACGGATACTGGAGGCGCGCGGCGCGTTCTCCGTGCGGCACGGCGTGGAGACGGTGGCGGGCGCACTCGGGGTAAGCCGTTTCACCGTCTACAACTACCTCAACCGCGAGAAGGGGAGCTGAGCGGTCGGCTGTGGCCCCGCGGGGGGCTCCGGGTTTCGGGGCTCCGGGTTTCGTTACCCGGAATTTTCAACAAAGTGTTGACTGGTTGTCGCGGGTAGGCGTTAGCTAGCCGCAGTCCGATCAGCACGAAGGCCGTTCTCGGCCACGGAGGCTCCCGTGACGTCGACTTCCCCGCCCCCGGGACTGGCCCGGTTCAACGCCCTCGAAGAGTCCGCGGCCCTCGCCGTACTCCATGAGGCCTGCGCCTCCACCACCTGGGCGAAGCACCTGCTCGCGGCCCGCCCGTACGCCACCGCCGACGACCTGTACGCCGCCGCTGACGCCGCCATGGCGGAACTGACCGCCGCGGACCTGGACGAGGCGATGGCCGGGCACCCGCCCATCGGCCGTCCCCAGCCCGGCGACCCGACCTCCGCCCGCGAGCAGCGCGGCATGGCCGGCGCCTCCGGGGAACTCAAGGCGCAGATGCTCGAACTCAACCTGGCCTACCAGGAGAAGTTCGGTCACGTCTTCCTGATCTGCGCCACCGGCCGCACCGGCGAGGAGATGCGCGACGCCGTACGGGAACGGCTCGCGAACGCGCCGGAACAGGAAAGGGAGATCGTCCGCACCGAGCTGGGCAAGATCAACCGTATCCGCCTGGCCCGACTCGTCGAAAACGGTGTGGACGGATGAGCCGGGCTCGTTCGGCCGTCCACCGGGTGACCGAGGACGGCTGAGGACGACGAGCCGACCGAGAGCCGACCGAGCCGACCGAGCCGACCGAGCCGACCGAAGAGGACGCCCCCGACCATGAGCACCAGCACCGGCACCACCGCCTCCGTGTCGACCCACATCCTGGACACCAGCGTCGGCCGCCCCGCCGAGGGCGTCGCCGTCGACCTCTCGGCCCGCGCGGGCCGGGAAGCGGACTGGCGGGCGCTCGGCGGTTCCGCGACCGACGCGGACGGCCGGTGCAAGGACCTGCCGGCCCTGCCGGAGGGAACCACACACGTACGGCTCGACTTCGCCGTCGAGCCGTACCTCGAGAAGACCGCGAAGAAACAAGCCGATGCGCAGCAGGACGCCCCCGCGAATCGGGACAGCGGTCCTGGCGTGTTCTTCCCGGAGGTGGCGATCACGTTCGCCGTCGTGCCGGGCGAGCACTACCACGTGCCGCTGCTGCTCAACCCGTTCGGCTACTCCGTTTACCGAGGGAGCTAGCTAGATGCCCACCTTTCTGGGACAGAACCAGTACGGCAAGGCCGAGAACCGAGTCGTCAAGATCACGCGGGACGGCGCCACCCACCACATCAAGGATCTCAACGTCTCGGTGTCGCTGAGCGGCGACATGGACGAGGTCCACTACTCGGGCTCGAACGCCAACGTGCTGCCGACCGACACCACGAAGAACACGGTGTACGCGTTCGCCAAGGAGTACGGCATCGAGTCCGCCGAGCAGTTCGGCATCCACCTCGCCCGCCACTTCGTCACCTCGCAGGAGCCCATCCACCGGGCCCGCATCCGCATCGAGGAGTACGCCTGGGAACGGATCGAGACCTCCGGCGCCGGCGCGAAGGAGACCGGCTCCGATCAACAGCCGAAGCACTCCTTCGTCCGTCAGGGCCAGGAGACCCGGCTCACCCAGATCACCTACGACGGCGAGTCCTGGGAGGTCGTCTCCGGCCTGAAGGACCTGGTCGTGATGAACTCGACGGACTCCGAGTTCTGGGGTTACGTCAAGGACAAGTACACGACGCTCCCCGAGGCCTACGACCGCATCCTCGCCACCCAGGTGTCCGCCCGCTGGCGGTTCAACTGGACGGACGACGGGCGGGAGATGCCGGACTGGGAGGAGTCCTACGAGCAGACGAGGAAACACCTCCTCCAGGCTTTCGCGGAGACGTACTCCCTCTCGCTCCAGCAGACGCTGTTCCAGATGGGGTCGCGGATCATCGACCACCGCGACGAGATCGACGAGGTCCGCTTCTCCCTCCCGAACAAGCACCACTTCCTCGTGGATTTGGGGCCGTTCGGGCTGAAGAACGACAACGAGGTGTACCTCGCCGCAGACCGGCCCTACGGCCTGATCGAGGGGACCGTCCTGCGGGACGGCTGCGAGGCCCGCATCCCGGTGGACCTCAGCAACCTCTGACGTATCCGTTCCCCACGCGTCCGTTCCATCGCGGCACCCGTGACCGGGCAAAGCGGGAACGGAAGGGGCAGCGGCTACTGCGCCCCTTCCCTTCCCGCCCCGGTCACGGCACTCAAATCTTCCGGGGTCCTGCCGTGCCCTCTCCCTCTCACCGCAAAGGACGAACCATGGCAGCAGACCGGCGCATCGTCATCGAGAACTGTGCGATCGCGACCGTCGACGCCCACGACACCGAGCACGCAAGCGGTTACGTCGTGATCGCCGGCAACCGCATCGAGTCGGTCGGCGCGGGCCCGGCCCCGGCGGGTCTGGAGAACGTCGCCCGCCGCATCGACGCCACCGGCCACCTGGTCACTCCCGGTCTGGTCAACACCCACCACCACTTCTACCAGTGGATCACCCGCGGGCTGGCCACGGACCACAACCTGTTCGACTGGCTGGTCGCGCTCTACCCCACCTGGGCCCACATCGACGAGCCGATGGTCCGGGCCGCCGCGCAGGGCTCGCTGGCGATGATGGCCCGCGGCGGTGTCACCACCGCCATGGACCACCACTACGTCTTCCCGCACGGTTCCGGCGACCTGTCCGGCGCGATCATCGGTGCCGCACGGGACATGGGCGTGCGCTTCACCCTGGCCCGTGGCTCCATGGACCGCAGCGAGAAGGACGGCGGCCTGCCCCCGGACTTCGCCGTCGAGACCCTGGAAGGCGCCCTCGCCGCCACCGAGGAGACCGTACGGCAGCACCACGACGCCTCCTTCGACGCGATGACCCAGGTCGCCGTCGCCCCCTGCTCGCCCTTCTCCGTCAGCACCGAACTGCTGCGCCAGGGCGCCGAGTTGGCCCGCCGTCTCGGCGTACGGCTGCACACGCACGGCTCGGAGACCGTCGAGGAGGAGAAGTTCTGCCACGAGCTGTTCGGTATGGGCCCGACCGACTACTTCGAGTCCACGGGCTGGCTCGGCGAGGACGTGTGGATGGCGCACTGCGTCCACATGAACGACTCCGACATCGCCGCGTTCGCCCGTACGAAGACCGGTGTCGCGCACTGCCCGTCGTCCAACGCCCGGCTCGCGGCGGGCATCGCCCGCGTCCCCGACATGCTGGCGGCCGGTGTCCCGGTCGGCCTCGGCGTCGACGGCACGGCGTCCAACGAGTCCGGCGAACTCCACACCGAACTGCGCAACGCCCTCCTGATCAACCGCCTCGGCGTCCACCGCGAGGCCGCCCTGAACGCCCGTCAGGCGCTGCGCCTGGGCACGTTCGGCGGCGCCCGGGTCCTCGGCCGGGCGAGCCAGATCGGCTCGCTGGAGCCGGGCAAGCTGGCCGACCTGGTGCTGTGGAGGATGGACACCCTCGCCCACGCCTCCATCGCCGACCCGGTGACCGCGCTGGTCCTGGGCGCGGCGGCCCCGGTCACCGCCTCCTTCGTGAACGGCCGTCAGATCGTCGAGGACGGCCGGCTGCTCACCGCCGACGAGGACGCGATCGCCCGCGCGACCCGCGAAGAGGCCCGGCGCCTGGCGCGGATCGCCGCACAGGGATGACCCGGGGCTGACCCGTAGAGACTCCGGCCGGGAGGGACGGCTCCCGGCCGGTGGCCCTGGACCCGCAAGGGTCCACGGCGGCCGTGACCGGGGTGCGTGCGAACGCGCGCGCCCCGGAACGGTCACCACGCCGTTTCCCACCGTTTCCCCGGTCCCGCACGACCGTGCACCACCTCCATGAAACCCACGCCAGAGCTGCCGTGTAACCGACCGGAGGAGAGCCGCCGTGTCCGCTCAACCACCCGCCGCGATAGCCGAACCAGCCGCCCCGCCCGTCCACCCCGTGGACGAGAAACTCCCCGCCCTGAAAATGGCGACAAGCGGTCTCCAGCATGTTGCCGCCATGTACGCCGGAGTCGTCGCCCCGCCGCTGATCGTCGGTGCCGCCATAGGTCTGAGCGCCACCGAACTCACCTTCCTCACCGGCGCCTGCCTGTTCACCGCGGGCCTCGCCACCTTCCTGCAGACACTGGGCATCTGGAAGATCGGCGCCCGCCTGCCGTTCGTCAACGGCGTCACCTTCGCCGGTGTCGCCCCCATGACGGCGATCGTCGCCTCCACCGAGGACAGGTCCGACGCGCTGCCCGTCATCTTCGGCGCGGTGATCGTGGCGGGACTCCTCGGCTTCCTCGCGGCCCCCGTCTTCTGCAAGGCGGTCCGCTTCTTCCCGCCGGTCGTCACCGGCACCGTGATCACCCTCATCGGTGTCTCGCTGCTGCCGGTCGCCTTCGGCTGGGCGCAGGGCCCGAACCCGGCCGGCGACGACTACGGCTCGGCGACGAACCTGACCCTCGCGGGCGTCACCCTGCTGCTGGTCCTGCTTCTGCGCCGCTTCACCCGGGGCTTCGTCAAGCAGATCGCCGTGCTGCTCGGCCTGGTCGCCGGAACGCTCGTCGCGATCCCGTTCGGCGTCACCGACTTCGGGCCGGTCGCCGCCGCGGACGTGGTCGGCTTCCCCACCCCCTTCCACTTCGGCGCCCCGCAGTTCCAGCTCGCGGCGATCCTGTCGATGTGCGTGGTGATGGTCGTGTCGATGACCGAATCGACCGCCGACATGCTCGCGCTGGGTGAGATCGTCGACCGTCCGGCGGACGAGAAGACGATCGCGGCGGGCTTGCGGGCCGACACCCTCGGCTCGGCGCTCAGCCCCGTCTTCAACGGCTTCATGTGCAGCGCCTTCGCCCAGAACATCGGCCTGGTCGCGATGACCCGGATCCGCAGCCGGTACGTCGTCGCCACCGGCGGCGCCTTCCTCGTCCTGATGGGCCTGTGCCCGATGGCCGCCTCACTCATCGCCGTCGTACCGCGCCCGGTGCTCGGCGGGGCGGGCGTGGTGCTGTTCGGCTCTGTCGCGGCAAGCGGTATCCAGACCCTCGTCCGGGCCGGCCTGGAGAAGGACAACAACGTGCTGATCGTCGCCGTATCCCTCGCCGTCGGCATCATCCCGATCACCGCGCCGGGTTTCTACCACGCTTTCCCGGAGACGGCACGGATCGTCCTGGACTCGGGCATCTCCACGGGCTGCGTGGCGGCCGTCCTGCTCAACCTCGTCTTCAACCACCTCGGCAGGACCGTCGACGCCCAGGACGTGACGCACCCGATGGAGGCGGGCGAGGAGATCACCGGGGCGACGCGGGCCCCTGCCACGCCATGAGATGAGCGAAGCCCCACGACAGCTCGGCGGACGACAGGCGAATCCCTTCAAGCCGAGCAATTGGCAGATCCGGGCCAGAGACACGCCGTAGAACCGGCAGATCGCTGGCCTGTATCTGCCCATCAGCTTCCGTGAAGCGGATTCGCCAACAGCACCGCACGCCCGGCGGGGGCTCGCCGTCAGCCCCGCCTCCGTACGGTTCAGCGCGGTGCGGGAGCCTCGCACGGCGTGGCCCTCGGCAGCCGTCCCGTGAAGTACGCCTTCGGTGGCACGCCCATCAGGGTGCGGAAGTCGGCCGTCATGTGGGACTGGTCGTAGTAACCGGTTGCGGCGGCGAGTTCGGCCCACCGGGCGCCCGCCGCGTGGGCCAGGACGTGCCGTACGCGGTCGATGCGGGCGTAGTGCTTGGGGGAGAGGCCCACTCCTTCCGCGAACAGGTTGCGCAACTGGCGTTCGCTGACCGAGAGGTCGCGAGCGACGTCCTGGACGGCGGCGGCTGTGCGGTCGCGGTGGGTCGACAGGGCCGCGGTGGCGGCTCGCAGCAAACGGCTGCGGGAGGTGTCGGCCGGAGGCGGGAGCAGCTCCGCGAGGCGGGCGGTGAACTCCTCCTCGTCCAGCGCCGCCAGCTCACGTGCCAGTCGGCGGGCCGTGCGCGTGGGCAGTTCGCGCAACGGCACCGCGCGGCCCACCAGATCGACCGCGGCGACGCCCAGCAGCGGGCGTGCCGCACCCGGTCCCAGCCGCAGCCGCGTGCAGGACGTCACCCGCCGGTCGGCGTCCGTGTGGTACGTGGCGCGGGTGCGCGGCCCGACGACCAGGGTGTCGCGCCGCCCGTCGGCCTCGACGCGCACGACCAACCGGGCCGCCGTGTCCGGGGCATGGGTGAAGGAGTCGGGCAGCGGGCCCGTGACACGCATCGACTCGATGCCGGAGATCCAGGGGCGCGCCCGCTCGGGGACGGTCAGCGACTGCTCGGCGAGGGCGTTGGTCACCCCTTCACCGTAGGCGCACCGGCGGCCTCGCGGGCCTGTCGAAGCGTGCCGGAAATTCCTAGTAACCCGTTGCCCCGGCCCGCCAACGTGAGAGCCATGATCCTCGTGACCGGTGCCACGGGCACCATCGGCAGTGAACTCGTACGGCGGCTCGCGGCGCGCGGAGAGAAGGTGCGCGCCCTCGTCCGCGACCCGGCGAAGGCCAGGGCCATGGCTCTCCCCGCGGGCGTGGAGGTGGCGCGGGGCCACTACGGCGAACCCGCCTCCCTGGAAGCGGCGATGACCGGCGTGACGGCCGCGTTCCTGGTGGGCGTCCCCGGCCCCGGCACCGGCCCTGGCGGCGGCCACCGGTCCGACGAGGCCCTGGTCGAGGCGGCCGTGGCGGCGGGCGTGGGACGGCTGGTGAAGCTTTCCGCGATCGCGACCGGCGACCCTGCCGTGGGCCCCTCCGGTACGTGGCACCTGCCGGGGGAGCGGGCGGTGCGTGACAGTGGCGCCGAGTGGGCCGTCCTGCGGCCCTCGGCCTTCGCCTCGAACACGCTGAGCTGGGCGGAGCCCGTCCGGTCGGGTCTGCCGGTGCCGAACATGACCGGCGACGGCGCACAGGGCGTGATCGACCCGCGTGACGTGGCCGAGGTCGCGGCGCTGACCCTGCTGGACGGGGGGCTCGCCGGGCGGACGTACACCCTCACCGGGCCGGAGACGATCAGTGCGCCCGGACAGGCCGCCGTGCTCGCGGACGTACTCGGCCGCCCGGTCACGACCCGCGACCTCACACCCGACGGGACACGCGAACTCCTCCTGGCCTGGGGGCTGGAGGAGGCGCAGGTGCAGGGGATGCTGGCCGGTACCGCCTTCGCGCGCGCGGGCGGCAACGCCGTCGTCACCGAGGACGTGCCCGAGTTGCTGGGGCGCGCGGCGCGGACCTACGGGGAGTGGGCGGTGGCGCACCGGGGGGCGTTCGAGGCCGCGTGACGGGCCGGCCGGAGGGCCAGATCAAGGTTGGCCCGGCCGCTCACGGCGGGTCCGGCAGCGACCGGCCGGGGGTCAGCCCGCGTCCCGCACCCGTGGTGTCCGCAACACCGCCGCCGCCAGTATCAAGGCCGCTGTCGCGATCAGCGTCGCCACCCGGAAGGCCAGTTGGTAGCCCTCGGCCGTGGCCGGGAGGGGGGTGGTGCCCGTGGCGAGGAGGGTGTCGGTGTGCTGGGCCGCCAGGGTGGTCATCACGGCCAGGCCCAGCGAACCGCCCACCACCTGCGTGGTGTTGAAGAGGCCGGAGGCCAGTCCGGTGTCCTCCTCCCGTGTCCCCGACATCGCGAGGCCGGTCAGCGCGGGCATCGCGGCGGCGAAACCGGCCGCGAGCAGCAGTATCGGCGGGAGTACGTCCGCCGCGTACGAGCCGTCGGCCGGGGCGCGGCTCAGCAGCGCCATGCCCGCGGTGATCAGGACCAGGCCGGCCAGCAGCACGCGGTACGCGCCGTAGCGGGCGATCGTGCGGGCGGACAGGCCGAGCATCAGCAGGCCGATCGCGACCGGCGCCGGAAGGAAGGCCGTACCGGTGGCCAACTCGCCGTAGCCGAGGACGCGTTGCAGGTACAGGGCGCCGATGAACTGGAAGCCGTACATCGTGGCGATCATCAGGATCTGGACGGCGTTCGCGCCGCTGAGGAGCCGGGAGCCGAACAGCCGAAGGCGGAGCAGGGGGCGGGCGGTGCGGGCCTGGCGCAGGATGAAGCCGGCGAACAGGGCGGCGGCGAGCAGGGCCAGAAGGGCAGTGGCGGTGGCGTCTCGGTCGCCGGCGCCGACGATGACGTACACGGTGAGCATGAGGGCGCCGGTCACCAGGGCGGAACCGGGGTAGTCGGCGCCCTTGCCGAGGCCGGCGCCGCGGTCGGGGGCGAGGATGCGCAGGGCGGCGAACCAGGCGAGCACGCCGATCGGCAGGTTGATGAGGAAGATCCAGTGCCAGCTGAGGAGTTGGGTGAGCGCCCCGCCGAGGAAGGTGCCGAGCGCGCCGCCCGCCGCGCCGACGGCGCTGAACACCGCGATGGCGCGGGCCTGTTCGCGAGGTTCGGGGAACAGGGACACCAGCATGCCGAGGACGACGGCCGAGGTCATCGCCCCGCCCACGCCTTGCAGCGCACGGGCCGCGATGAGCACGCTCTGTCCGGTGGCCACCCCGCACAGCACGGACGCCGCCGTGAACACCGCGAGGCCCGCCGTGAACATCCGCTTGCGCCCCACCAGGTCGCCGAGCCGTCCGGCCAGCAGGAGGAGACCGCCGAAGGGGATCAGGTAGGCGTTGACGACCCAGGCCAGGCCCGGAGCGCTGAAGCCGAGGTCGCCCTGGATGGCGGGCATCGCCACGGTAACGATGTTGCCGTCCAGGATCGTCATCAGCGTTCCGGCGCACAGGACGACGAGCGACGCCCAGCGGGAGTAGGTCCGGGGGTGTGACATCCGGTTCGAAGCCAGGTCCGGTGCCTGGTCCGGTGTCCGGTTCGGTGAGCCGACCTTGGTGGACATGGTCTGGGGGCCTCCGCTGTCTCCGTAGGAACGATGCGTGCCCTTGGTGCACGACTTGTAACGGAGCCCATCGTGAGTGACCCTGGGGGGAGTCGTAAGGAGGCAGTCGGATGTCCCAGAGGAACACCGGTGTTACCCCGCAGGTGGTGAACGCGCACGCGTGCCCGGTGCGGGAGGTTCTTGACAGGGTCTCGGGCAAATGGAGTGTGCAGATCCTCGTCGCGGCAGCGCACGGCCCGATCCGTTTCACCGAACTGGAGCGCGGCATCGAGGGCATCAGCCGCCGGATGCTGACGCTCACGCTGCGCAATCTGGAGCGCGACGGGCTCGTCACGCGTACGGTGCACCCGACGGTGCCGCCGAAGGTGGAGTACGAACTGACGCCGGTGGCCCTTGAGTTGCACGAGACCCTGCTGCGCCTGACCGGCTGGGCCGAACGCAACAGGGTCTTCATCGCCGAGTCCCGCGCGGCCTACGACTCCGAGCACGACCGGGAGCTGACCGACGCGTAGGGCTGCCGGGGCAGAGATGCCCCCGGGGGTCAGAGTCCGAACAGGCTCGGGTCGGTGGCCAGTTCCTTGAAGTGGTGTGCGGGGTCGGCGACCATCCGCCGTGTCTCCAGGTTCAGCAGGCCGCCGACCGCGGACAGTTCGGCCGCGACCGTGCCGTCGGTCCTGCGGATGATCTGCTCGATGCGGAACGTCTTGCCGCCACCCCATGCGAAGACGCACGTGACGTCGACCTCGTCGCCCGCGAGCAGTTCGCGCCTGTAGCGGATGGTCGTCTCCAGGGCGACCGGTCCGATGCCCCGGCCGATCAGCCCGGCCTGGGTGATGCCCGCGGCCTGGAGCAGTGACCAGCGCGCGTGCTCCGCGTAGTTGATGTACACGCTCTGGTTGAGATGGCCCTGCACGTCGGTCTCGTATCCGCGCACGGTGACCCGCACGGAAAACGGCTCGCTCACGGCTTCCCCTTTTCGTCGCCGAGCACGGTCGGTGCCCTGTCCACCGATCTTGGCACGCCCTCACACGCGGCGCGGGGAAGCCAGCAGATAGCGGGTTCTGCTCCGGGGATCGGTGTGCTCGCTCGCGTGCCAGCCCGCCTTCTCCAGCGTCGCCGCGCAGGCCCGCAACGTCTCCTCGTCCGGACCCTGTACGGCGATCGCGTCCGGCTGAGGGCTGGCGCGCACCAGGTAGCCAACGGCGTCGGTCCCGCCGCCGCCCGGTCTGCCGGCGTCCGCGCCGGCGGGCGGGTGCCCGGCCGCCTCCAGGGCGAGCGCGGCGGCCTGCACCAGATGCGTACGCTCCCACCCGCACGGCCGGTCCACCGCCCCGTCCGGGTTGGTCATGCGGCGCAGCTCCAGCAGCCCCTGCCAGGCGCTGTGCACCTCCCGCACCCGCGACGGCCCGCCGTCCGGCGGATCCTCCTCCCCGCCGACCCGCGCCGTGAACACGCCGGTCTCCGCGCGCGGGGCATCGACCACGGCGGCGGGCTCGGCCTCGGGCTCCGCCTCCCGAATCCGGTGTCCGGCCGGGGTGAGGAAGTGGTCGTGCGGCGGCCTCGGGTGCCGGAACGCGAGCCCTCGCCCCACCAGCGCGGCGAGCTGCGCATCCGTGCCCCGCAGCCGCCCGGTGACGGGATCGGCGGCGTCGATCACACGCCGCTGGGCGGCGGTCGGCGGTCGTGTCACGGCCTGCTCCCTCCGGGCGACGGTACGGCTGTCCCACCGCTACGAAGGTTACGACCAGCCACTGACAATCCGGCCCGACCGCAGACCCCCTCCCACCTGCCCCCTCAGGCTCCCGGCCTGATGTTCCAGCCCGCGATCACATGCCGACCGTGCTCCGTGCCCAGCCGGCACAGTGCCCCGGTCGCCAACTGGAACAGGGCCCCCGCCGACGGCGGCAGACCGAGCCTTCGCGCCGTGAGCACGCGCAGGAAGTGCCCGTGCGCGACCAGCACCACGCACCCCTCCGTGTTGGCGTGCGCCGCGTCCACCTTCGCCAGCATCCGGTCGGCCCGTTCCCCGACCTGCTCCGGCGTCTCCCCGGGATGCTCCGGCGGGCCCGGCGCGACACCGTCCGTGAACAGGAACCAGTCCGGCCGCTCCCGGTGGATCTCGACGGTCGTGACGCCCTCGTACCCGCCGTAGTCCCACTCCTTGAGGTCCGCGTCGGCCCGCACCTCGTGCAGCCCGATCAGCTCCGCCGTCTCCCGCGCCCGCTGGAGCGGACTGGAGAACGCGGCACCGATCCGATGCGACCGGATGAGGGGCACCAACTGACGCGCCTCCTCCCGGCCGTGCTCGGTGAGCGGGACGTCCGTCAGTCCGGTGTGCCGGCCGGTGCGCGACCATGCGGTCTCGCCGTGCCGCACCAGGAAAAGATCACCCATGCCGCAAGAGTCGCACAGGCGTGCACCGGCACCCCGCAGCGCGGGGCACCGGTCTGTCGTACGTACGTCAGTGATCCGCGGCGTACGAGACGAACGCGGCCCACTCCGACGGGGCGAAGGCGAGGTGGGGGCTTCGGTGGTTCTTGGAGTCCCGTATGCGGACGGCTTCGCGGGTGAAGGCGACTTCCACGCAATCCGGGCCGTCGTTCGTGCTGTAACTGCTCTTGAACCACTCCAGCTCGGGTCCGTTCCCCGGCGTGGGGTTGGGCATCATGTCTCTCCCAGCACTTTCTCGATGAAGGCCAGCGACTCACGGGGGGGTGAGGGCCTGCGCCCGGATGATCCCATAGCGGATCTCAAGGACCTGGATCTCCTGCGGATTTGAGATCAGGCGACTCGTCAACTGAACCTCGTTGTGTCCCACGGTGTCGCCCTCCTTCAGCTTCATCAGCCGGAGCGACCCGGCGAGACCGGCGTGGTCCTCCCGGTCCGTGGGCATCACCTGGATTTCAACGTTCCGCAGCTGACCGATCTGCAACAGGTGTTCGAGTTGCTTGCGCATCACCATTCTGCCCCCGAGCGGGCGACGCAGCGTCACCTCTTCCAGGACGAAACTGAAGATGGGAGCGGGGTGCGCGGTAAAGATTCTCTGGCGTGACAGCCGGGCGGCGACGAGGCGCTCCAACTCGTCCTCGGTGAACAATGGGCGCCGCATCCCGTACAGCGCGCGTGAGTACTCGGGAGTCTGAAGTAGCCCGTGGATGACGGTGTTGATGTAGGCGCACAGCTCGACCGCCTTCGCCTCCAGCTTGGCCAGGTCCCGCACCTTCTTCGGGTACCGGGCCTCCTCCACGTCCTTCTGTAACCCGGCGATCAGTCCACCGGCCTCCAGTACCTTGTCCGCCGCCTCCAGGAACGCCGGCTTCGGGGCCCGCCGTCCCCGCTCCACGGAGGACACCTGCTCCTCGCTGTACCGGATCGCCGCGCCCAGTTCGGCCTGGGTCATCCCCTGGCGTTCCCGGCACATCTTGATGACCTTGCCGACGGTCCGCAGTACCGCCGTCGACTCCTCGTCGTCGCTCTGCGGCTCTTCCCCGTCGCCGAACTGCTGCGGTCCCTGTTCCGTCGCGCCCACCCTCGGACACCTCCTCGTGCCGTTCGTCCTCAACCCCGCACCGAGGCGGCACGTAACGCGGCGGCGCCCGGACATCCCCGGACAACGACCGGACAGTGACGACGCGTACCGCCGATGGTGCTCCTCAGATTAGAGTCGTTCGACCACGCTGAGTGACATGAACTCCGAGATTGCCCACCCGGCTCCGGCGGACGCCGAACACACCGCCCCCACCCGCCACTTCACCATCCGCCTCTCCGCGACCCCGAGCGGCGCCCGCCTCGCCCGTCACCTGGCCGCCGAGCAACTCGACACGTGGGGCTGGCCGTACGCCACCGATGCGAACGGCACGGCCGCGCTGCTCGTGGGCGAACTCGCGGCGAACGCGGTACGGCACGGCCGGGAGCGGGGCCGCGACTTCCGGCTCCGCCTGACGCTGTACCCGGCCGACGCCACACGGCGTTCAGACATGCGCCGTCCGGACACGCTCCGTATCGAGGTGACCGACGCCCGCCCCGGCGACCGCCCACCGGCGGCCGGATCGCTCCGGCCGCCCGCGCCCGACGCCGAGTCCGGCCGGGGCCTCCTCCTCGTCGAGGCGCTGTCCACCCACTGGGGGACGACGGGCGGGGACCCGTACACCAAGACGGTGTGGTGCGAGGTCGGCCTCGGCGCCTACTGCCGGTAACCGCTCAGGAAGCGTCCGATCCGGCCGATCGCCGCCTCCAGGTCCTCCGCGTGGGGGAGGGTGAGGATGCGGAAGTGGTCGGGGGTCGGCCAGTTGAAACCGGTTCCCTGGACGACCTGGATCTTCTCGCGCAGCAGCAGGTCCAGGACGAACTTCTCGTCGTCGTGGATGGGATGGACCTTGGGGTCGATGCGCGGGAAGGCGTACAGCGCGCCCTTGGGCTTCACGCAGGAGACGCCGGGAATCTCGTTGAGCTTCTCCCAGGCGATGTCGCGCTGGTCGCGCAGTCTGCCGCCCGGCACGGTCAGTTCGCGGATGGACTGGCGGCCTCCCAGCGCGGCCTGGATGGCGTACTGGGCGGGCGCGTTGGCGCACAGGCGCATGGAGGCCAGCATGGTGAGGCCCTCCAGGTAGTCCCGCGCGTGCTGCCGGGGACCGGTCACCACCAGCCAGCCCGAGCGGAAACCGGCTACCCGGTACGTCTTGGAGAGGCCGCAGAAGGTGAGGACGACCAGGTCGGGGGCGAGCGCCGCGGCCGAGTGGTGCACGGCGTCGTCGTAGAGGATCTGGTCGTAGATCTCGTCGGCGAAGACCATCAGGCCGTGCCGGCGGGCCAGGTCGAGGATGCCCTCGATGATCTCCCTGGGGTAGACCGCGCCGGTGGGGTTGTTCGGGTTGATGATGAGGACGGCCTTGGTGCGGTCGGTGATCTTGGACGCCATGTCGTCCAGGTCCGGGTACCAGTCGGCCTGCTCGTCGCAGAGGTAGTGGACCGCCTTGCCGCCCGCGAGGGTGGTGACGGCCGTCCACAGCGGGAAGTCGGGGGCCGGGATGAGGATCTCGTCGCCGTCCTCGATCAGCGCCTGTACGGCCATGGAGACCAGCTCCGATACGCCGTTGCCGAGCCAGACGTCGTCGACGTCGACCTCCAGGCCCCGTTCCTGGTAGCGCTGGGCGACCGCCCGGCGGGCCGAGAGGACGCCGCGCGAGTCCGTGTAGCCGTGGGCCTGCGGGAGCATCCGGATCATGTCCTGGAGGATCTCCTCCGGCGCCTCGAAGCCGAAGAGCGCGGGGTTGCCCGTGTTGAGGCGCAGCACGCTGTGCCCCGCCGCCTCCAGTGCGTTGGCGTGCTCGATCACCGGGCCGCGGATCTCGTAACAGACCTCGCTGAGCTTGTTGGACTGCCGGAACTCCATGCGCCCCTCCGGTATCTGGTGTTACTTGGTTTTACCAAGTTAGAGCTTGGAAAGTCCAACGACATGTCTAGACTGCGTCGCATGCCACCTCGCCGAAGCTACGACCAGTACTGTTCCGCCGCCCGCGCCCTCGACACCGTCGGCGACCGCTGGACCCTGCTGATCGTCCGGGAGCTGCTCGCCGGCCCGCGCCGCTACACCGACCTGCACGCCGACCTGCCGGGCGTCAGCACGGACGTACTCGCCTCACGGCTGAAGGACATGGAACGCGACGGACTCGCCACCCGGCGCCGGCTGCCGCCGCCCGGCGCGGCCAGCGTCTACGAACTCACCGGCCGCGGACGCGCGTTGCTGCCCGTGCTCCAGGCGCTCGGTGCCTGGGGGCAGGCGGAACTGGGGGAGCGCGGGCCCACCGACGCGATCCGCGCGCACTGGTTCGCGCTGCCCCTGCTGCGCACCCTGGAGGGCGAGGGACTCGTCGAAGTCCGGCTGGACGAGGGCCACTTCCATCTCTTCGTCGGCACGGGCGAAGGGCCCGTGTACGGCCACGGAGCGGCCCCCGGCCCACCCGACGCCCTGCTCGTCATGGACACCGCCACCTGTACGGCGGTGGCGCAGGGCGAGCTGAGTCTCGTCGACGCCGTGCGCGCGGGGCGTATCGCGGTGAGCGGCGAGGGAGCCCTCGCCAAGGGTCTGCGGGAGGCCTGAACGCTCGGAAGGCCCGCACGAGGTGCGGGCCTTCCCAGTGGGCGTCAGGCGCCCGGTGGCACCTGCCTCGGCCGTCCCGGACCGCGGGTCAGGGCGTACCCGCCGATCCCGGCGAGCGCGGCCAGCACGCCGCCGATCCCGGTCCACACCCAGCGGTCGGTCCACCAGCCGGAGGACCAGCCGTCGTCCGGCTCGATGCTCGACAGCACGGCGGAGGCGGACGAGTCGTCCCCGTCTCCGTCCTCGCCCTCGTCCTCCGCCGACGACTTCACGGCGATGCCCGGCACCAGGGGCTCGGCGAGCGAGCCGTCCACCGCCGCGGCGCCGCCCATGTCCTTGGAGTCGACGCGCAGTTCGGCGCCGACCGGCAGGCCGAGGTCGGCCGTCTTCAGGCCGAGAGCCGTCAGGCGGACGTAGTACGTGCCGGGCAGCGGGTCGTCGGCCCACGGCTCCGACCAGGCGCGGACCGTGCGCAGCACGCAGGCCAGCTCCAGGGAGGCGGTGCCGGAGGCGGCGGTGCGGGTCTGCGCGCCGTACTGGCAGGCCTGGCGGCGCCGCAGACCGTCGTACACGTCGACCTGCCAGGTCTGGCCCGCGTGCTCCTCGGGCAGCTTCACCTTCGCCGTCACGGTGGGCCGTTGGCCCGCGTCGGCCGGGAACGACCAGTACAGGTAGTCGCCCGCGGAGCCGCTCGCGGTCGCCGTCCGCCCCTGGTCGACCTCGGTCGCCGTACGGAAGGACGTGCCGGCCGTCGTGGGCGCCGAACCGTCCTCGGAGGGGCTCGCCGACGGGGTGGAGTCGGCGGCGGCCGGAGCTGCCGCCAGGCCGAACGCCAGCAGGGTCGTGCTCAGTACACGGGTGATACGCATCAGTTGGTCCTCCAGACCGCGACACGCCAGCGCGACAGCCAGCCCCACAGAACGCCCGCGAGGAAGCCGGCCAGCACCAGGGCGCCGAGCAGCCACCAGCCGCGGCCCAGACCGAACGAGGCCACGTCGCTCGCCTGCGAAGGACCGTCGACCACGTCCACGGTCAGCTCCAGCGGCATGCCCGGCGTGGTCTTCACACCGGCCGCCGCCGAATAGGAGTTGGTCACCTGCACGCACACCGTCTCGGCGGGCGCGTCGTCGTCGCTCTCCGCCTTCGGGTAGCGCAGACCGGTCGAGATGACGTCGGTACGGCCGTTCCCGGCCGCCTCGCCGCGCACGATCTCCCGGCCGTGCGCCGTCACCGCCCGCACCAGCAGGCCGTAGTCGGGGTTCATCGCCCGGTCCGCCGACACGCTCACCGAGGCCCGCAGCTCCTTGCCCGGATCCAGGTCCACGCGGTACCAGCGCTCCTGGCCGAACTCCTCACGGTCGGTGTACAGGCCCGACTTCAGCGTCGGCGCCTTCGCGCAGGAGTCCGCGCCCTGGGTGGCGACCGGCGTCACCACGGGGTCGGCCGCGCGGTCCACCAACTGGTTGACCTTGTCGGTGAGTTCCTCGGTGTGCTCGACCGAGGTGTAGGTGCCGCCGGTGGCCTCGGCGATGCAGCTGAGCTGCTGGCGCATCTTCACGTTCGGCACCAGGCCGAGGGTGTCGATGGTCAGGCCGATGCCCTTGGCCGCTATCTCGCGGGCCACCTCGCACGGGTCGAGCGGGGCGCAGGTGTCCTCGCCGTCGCTGATCAGCACGATCCGCTTGGAGCCGGTGCCGCCGTCGAGATCCTCGGCCGCCTTCAGCAGGGCCGGGCCGATCGGGGTCCAGCCGGTGGGCGTGAGCGTGGCCACCGCGGCCTTGGCCTCGGTACGGTCAAGCGGGCCCACCGGGTACAGCTGCGCGGTGTCCTTGCAGCCCGTCTTCTGGTCGTCGCCGGGGTAGTTGGCCCCCAGGGTGCGGATGCCGAGCCGGACCTCCTCGGGAGTGGCGTCCAGCACCTCGTTGAAGGCCTGCTTGGCCGCGGCCATCCGCGACCCGCCGTCGATGTCCTTCGCCCGCATGGAACCGCTGACGTCGAGCACCAGGTTGACCTTGGGCGCATTGGCTGTGGTCTCGTCGGCGACCGCCCCGGCCGGGAACGCGAGCCCGGCCGTGAGCGCGGCGAGCAGGGCGCAGAAGCCCGCCGCCAGCCGTTGTGTTCTGATCATCGGCGGATCCTATTGACCAGAGGTGTCCCGCTTCAAAACGTGATCAGAAACCCTGACCGACCAACGGGTTGGGCAGCTCCGCCCACCGGTCCCCGGACCCGCCCGGCGAGAGCCGCATCAGCGTCAGCGCCTTCACCGGCACCGGCTCCTCGCGCAGCGCCCGCAGGTCGACCGTGTCCGGCACCCGCGGTACGGCCGCCGCCAGCGCCGTGCCCAGCGCCTCCCCGCTTCCGGCGGTGGCCGCCAGCGCGCCCGCCACCAGCGAGCCGAACAGTTTGCGGCGCAGCGCCGTCACGTCGTCGGTCAGGATCCGGGCCGGGAGTTCGGACGCGGCCACGCCGTGCCGGGCCAGGCGTGCCGGGCTGACCCGGATGTCGGCGAGGTCGCGGTACACCAGCCGCAGCGGCGCACCCGACGCCGACAGCACGACCAGCAGATTCTGGCCGTGCGCCTCCAGGGCCACGCCACGCTCCAGCAGCCGCAGCCCCACGGTCAGCGCCAGCCGCGCGAACTCCGCCGACCAGGCGGGTGAGGCCGCCAGTTCGGTGGTGGCGAGGGCGGCCACCGGGACGACGTGCTCGCCCGGACCCGCGTACACGGCGGGAGACTCCCGCAACACGGCGGCCAGATCCGGGGAGTTCGCCGTGACGGCGCCCAGCGAACGGGTCATGTGGAGCAGACCGTCCGTGTGTTCCGCCAGGCTCTCCGCGAACGCCGACAGCGCGGCGGACGCGGCGACCGAGCCCACCGAGATGTCCCGCACCGACGACGTCAGCCGGGCGCTCAGCGCGGTCTTCACGTGCGGACCGCCCGGCACCGCGAGCGTGCGCAGCGACATCAGCGGATGCGCGGCGAGCCCCTCCGGGCACGACCGCTTCAGCACGTGCGCCGCCTGCCACGGGTGCACCGGGATCATCAACCGCCGCCCGTCCCGCAGTCCGTCGGGCCACTCGCCCGAGACGAGGCACTCCTCGGCCGGAACCGGCAGCAGCCCCAGCCGCACCGCCGGCGGCCGGTGCTCCGGCCCGTACGCGAGCTGCTCGGACACCGAGAAGCCGGGCCGGGAACGGCAGCTGGGGTGGTACGGGTGCCCGTCGACCACCCGCTGCTCCCACTCCCAGTCGTGCGCGGGCCACTCCTTCGCGCCGGGATCCCCCGGTTCCTGCCCGGCGCGGGACAGCGCCAACGACGCCGTGCTGTGCGCAAGTTCGGCGGCGAGGCCCCCGCCGTACGGCACGGCGAGCTCCGTCACCAGCCGCGCGGGATCGTCGTACGCCGTCCCGGCCAGGTCCACGGCCCTGACGTAGGCGGTGGTCGCGTACGGGTCGGCGCGCGGGCCGTGCAGCCGTCGGCCGTCGGCGAGGTGCAGCGTGAGGCCGTCGCGGGCGGGCACCCGGCGTACGACCCACGGCAGCGGCTCGTGCGCGAGGGCCCGCCACAGACGGGTCAGCACGGCCGCGCGGTTCGCGGCCGAGCTGTCCGGCGCCCGCGCGGCCGTGCTGACCCG
>NZ_MUBA01000175.1 GCF_002154575.1 Streptomyces bobili | reverse complement strand
GCCGCCCGCGCCGGGTCCGCCGCCGCCTCCCACTCCACGCACAGCTCCGGCAGGAAACCGCGGCCGGCGGGCGCGCTCTCGTCGACGACCCGCTCGCCCGTCTCGCCGTAGTAGCCCATCGCGCTGCCGTTCACGAACACCCGCGGCCGCTCGTCGAGCGCGGCGACCGCCTTCGCGAGGGCGGCCGTCCCGTGCACCCGGCTGTCATGGATCCGGCGCTTGTAGGCGTCCGACCAGCGGTGGTCACCGACCCCCGCACCCGCCAGGTTGACCACGGCGGAACACCCGGCGAGCCCGGCCGCGTCCACCCGCCCCCGCTCGGGGTCCCAGCGCACCTCCGCCTCGCTCCGGGGTGCGTGGCGCACCAGGCGGACCACCTCGTGCCCGTCGGCGGTCAGGGACCGCACCAGGGCGCTGCCGATGAGACCGGACGCGCCGGCCACCGCGATTCGCGTACGTTCCATGTGCCCATCCTGCCGTGTGACCTCGTAAAACCCCCGTCCGGAGCGGACGCCCGCGTCATAAGGTGCCCCGCATGACCCACCTGCCGAATCTCACCGACGCCCGCATACGCCCCGCCCGGCCCGAGGACGGCGAGACGCTCGCCCTCATCGACCGCCTGACCTGGTCCCCGCTGCACGCGGTCGCGCCCCGGCCGCAGCCGCCGTACAGCGCCTTCTTCGACGAACGGCACCACCCCGAGGAGCACCTCGTCGCCGAGGTGGACGGCCGCGTCGCCGGTTACATCCGGCTCGGCCGGCCCACCGAACTCGCCGTCAACGCGCACGTACGCCAGATCCAGGGCCTCGCCGTCGCCGACGAGGCCCGCGGCCGGGGCGTCGGACGGGCGCTGCTCCGGGCCGCCGTCGAGGAGGCCCGCCGGCTCGGCGCCCGCCGCATCACCCTGCGCGTCCTCGGCCACAACACCCTGGCCCGGAGCCTCTACGAGTCCGAGGGCTTCGTGGTGGAGGGCGTCCTGCCGCAGGAGTTCCTCCTCGACGGCTCGTACGTGGACGACGTGTTCATGGGCCGCTCGCTCCTCTGAGCCGTCCGGCCTCCGAGCCTCCGCGAGCCCTCCGCCGCTCTACGAGCTGATCAGCTCGCCCGTGTCCACGGCGGCCGTCGCCGCCGTCGCCCGCCGGGCGTCCTCGGCGACCTCGGCGGCCGTCAGGACGTACCCCGTCTCGGCGTCGGAGGTGGAACGGGCGAAGACGACACCGAAGACCCGGCCGTCGGTGGTCAGCAGCGGGCCGCCTGAGTTGCCGGGGCGGACGGTGGAACGGATCGAGTAGATCTCCCGGGTGACGGTGCCGTCGTTGTAGATGTTCCGCCCGGTCGCGTCGACCCGGTTCGCCACCGTCGCCGCCTGGAGGTTCAGACCGCCGTCCTGCGGATATCCCGCGACCACCGCGGAATCCCCGCGCAAAGCGTCGTCGTCGAACCGCAGCACCGGCGCCCGCAGCTCCGGCACGTACAGCACGGCCACATCCCTGGCCGGATCGAAGAGCACCACCCGCGCCTCGTACGCCCGCCCGACGCCCCCGATCCGGACGGTCGGGTCGTCGATGCCCGCCACCACGTGCGCGTTGGTCATCACATGCTCGCGCGCGTACACGAACCCGCTGCCCTCGCGGCCCTGGTCGCCCGCCGCGCCCTCGACCTTCACCGTGCTCAGCTTCGCCGCACTGGTCGCCGCCGGGGTGACGCTGTCGCCGGTGGGCCTGGCCACCTCCGCCGTCGACTCGTTCTCGAACGGGTTGAAGACCTGCGGGAAGCCCGCCTCGGTGAGCGCCGAGGTGGCCCGCGAGAACCACGCCGGAGTGGTGTCCGGCATCGTGTCCTGCACCGCCCCCAGCAGCCGGGAGTCCCGGATCGCCGACGTCACCACCGGAGTCGACGACACCGCCAGTACGCTCGCCGCCACCCAGGCCACGATCAGCACCGCCACCGAGTTCGCCACCGCCCCGCCGACCCCGTCGGCCACCCTGAGCGGCCCCCGCTCCAGCTCCCGGCGCAGCCGCAACGCCAGCCGCCCCGCCAGCTCGTGCCCCACCGCCGCCGGGACCAGCACGGTCAGCACCGCCGTGACCGTCGCCGCCGTCGTCCCCGGTGCCACCAGGTCCATCACCCACGGCAGGATCCACACGCCCACCGCCGCGCCGCCCACGAAACCGGCCAGCGAGACACAGCCGGCCACCAGTCCCCGCCGGTAGCCCGACCCGGCGTACACCAGGATCACCAGCACCAGCAGGATGTCGAGCAGGTCCACGGAGCCGCCTTTCTCTCGGACCCCTTAGTACGCGGGGGACAGGCCCGGTGATCAGCCGCGCGCTCCTCACCCGTCCACGACCGGCGACGCACGCGCGCAGACCGGAAACGTCCCGGACCGGGACGATGGTTCCACCGGGTGGCACAGCACACATCGCGGACGCGACGGAACCGGCCGACAGTGAGTCCATGCGTGCCATTCGACAGGTCGTCCTCCGCGCGCGGAGACTCGCGCGAAGGTCCCTGCGCAGATCCACCCGGGGACTACGGGGACGGCGCCCCGCGCCGCTGCCGCGTCCCCTCCTGGTGGCCCTGGCCTGCCTGCCGGGGCTCGCCGCCGTAGCCGCCCTCGCCCTGTGCGTGGGCGGCGTCGAGCAGGCCGTCACCGCGTCCCTGGCGGCCCGCCCCGTGCAGCGGGCGGCACAGTCGCCCGCGCACTCCGCCGCCCGGCCGCGGATCGTGCCGCGCTCGGTCTGGGTGGCCGACGCCGCGCGCGCCCAGCCTGCCCCCCGCTACGACGACAAGGTCGTCGCCGTCTTCGTCCACCACACCGACTCGCCCAACGGCTACGACTGCGCCGACGCGCCCCGCATCATCCGCTACCTCTACGCGGGCCAGACCGGCGGCCGCGACTGGGACGACATCGGCTACAACTTCCTCGTCGACCGCTGCGGCACCATCTACGAGGGCCGCGCGGGCGGCACCGGGCGGCCCGTCACCGGCGCGCACACCCAGGGCTTCAACCACCGCACCACCGGCATCGCCGCCCTCGGCACGTTCACCTCCGGCGTCCCCGTCCCGCAGGCCATGGTCGACTCGATCGCCGCCCTCGCCGCCTGGAAACTCGGCCTGGCGGACGTCGACCCGCGCGCGAGGGTCCGACTGACCTCCAGCAACAGCGGCAGCCGGTACGCGGCGGGCGCCACGGCCGCCCTGCCCGTCCTCGCGGGCCACCAGGAGGCCTACATGACCAGCTGCCCCGGCGCGGCCCTCACCGCCCGGCTGCCGGAGATCCGGCGGACGGCGGCCCGCCTCCAGGGCCGGACCTTCACAGGAACGCCTTAGCCGGCGTTCAGGGTTCTCCCATCCCCGCCTCCTACGGTCATGCACAACACAAGGCGACCGAGGTGGGGACCATGAACAGCATCACGGACAGCAGCGCGAACACCGGTCACCAGACGGCGGCGGCGGGCCGGCACCGGGCCGCCCGTAGTTCCTGGACGGTTCTCTGCGCCGTCGCCGCGGTCGTCCTCGGCCCGGCAGCGGCCACCGCGTCCGCCCTGGAGCAGGCCAACCAGGCACCGCTGCACCAGGCCGTGCGGGCCGAGCAGCAGGCATACATCCCGATGGACGCCACGCGCCGCCGCACGACCGGGTGACCCCACGGGTCCTGGGAGAGGGGATCACCCCCTGAAGCGCTCCCACAGCAGCGGATACCGCTCCGCCAGCACCCGCTCGTTCTCGAAGTCGAGCGGCGTGCCCTCGGGCTCCGCCGGGGCGGGCGCGATGCCCAGGTCCGGCGCGACGGTCCCGGTGAGCTGCTCGTAGGCCTCGTCGGCCGCGTAGCCCAGTTCCTCGCCGTCCCCGTCGATCTCCTCGTCGAACTCGCCCAGCAGATCCGCGAGCGAGTCCGGGTCGTGCACGGCCCCCTCGTACACCTCCCGGCCCTGACCGATCAGCCAGCACCGGAAGAAGTCGAAGGCGTCGTCACTCGCCCCGTCCAGCAACACCCAGGCCGCGCCCCACAGATCCCAGGTGTACGCCCGGTTGAAGCGGGCCTCGAAGTGACGGGCGAAGTCCAGCACCATGTCGGGGTCCAGCTGGATCAGCCGCTCCACCAGCAGGTCGGCCTGCTCCTCCGGGTCGCCCTCGGCGGCCTCGCGGGTGTCGTCGACCAGCTCCCAGAACTCCGTCTCGTCCATCACGCGTCCCAGCATCGTGCCTGGACGGGTGGCCCGCACCTGGAGTGCGGGCGTTTTCCTACGGCCGGTACAACGCCGCCAGCCGGGCCGCGTCCTCGGCGAAACGGCGCCGCAGCGACTCCGGGGAGACCACCTCGGCCTCCGGCCCCAGCGCCGTGAGCTGGCCGTGCGCCACCTCCTCGGACTCCACGCCCAGGGTGACGGTCACCCAGCCCCGCGCGTCGGGCTCCCCGGCCCCCGCGAGCGCGTCCCGCGCGGCCACCGGCTCGACGGCGTACGGCAGTCGGCGCAGCCCCGCCGGCGAGAGCCGTACGACGATCTCGGCGCGCAGGATCGACCGCGCGAACCGCTCCGCCTGCCCCGCCCAGAAACCGGGCAGATCGAACTCCTCGTCCCTGCCGAAACGCTCCGCGAGCGGCTCGGCGGCCGTGAACCGGTCGATCCGGTAGGTGCGGTAGGTGCGGAAGGCCTGCGCGTCGGCCACTCGCGCGCACAGGTACCAGACGCCCGCCTTGAGCACGAGACCGTACGGCTCCAGCTCCCGGACGACCTCCGTCTCGCCCCGCCGGTAGCGGGCGGTGAGCCGGCGGTCGTCCCACACCGCGTCCGCGATCACGGGCAGCAGCGGGGGTGCGGCCGGCTCCTGGAACCAGGCCGGAGCGTCCAGGTGGAACCGCTGTGCCGCCGCC
This sequence comes from Streptomyces bobili, assembly GCF_002154575.1. Taxonomy (GTDB): domain Bacteria; phylum Actinomycetota; class Actinomycetes; order Streptomycetales; family Streptomycetaceae; genus Streptomyces; species Streptomyces bobili. Next base: position 5,350 of record NZ_MUBA01000175.1, on the reverse strand, counting down.
GTGGGGGCGTCCCTGAGGGACGGCATGAGCGCCGCCGACACCTTCAGACGCGCCACCGAGGCCGCGTCCGCCAGCCCCATCTCCCTGAGCGCACCCGGTACGCCGCTCAGGAACAGGGCCTCCGCCTCGCCGCGGGCCAGGCCGGTGAGGCCGGTGCGGTAGCCGTCGACGAGACGGTAGCCGCCGGCGCGCCCGCGCTCGGCGTACACCGGAACGCCCGCCTCCGACAGGGCCTGGGCGTCCCTGGTGACCGTCCGCTCCGACACCTCCAGCTCGCGCGCCAGCTCGGCGGCGGTCATGGCGGGCCGGGCCTGGAGAAGCAGCACCATCTTGATGAGCCGGGCAGCACGCATACCCGCATGATGCCGCGTGGCACCGACAGGGGGGTGCCCAGCGCGAAGGGGCGCGGTGGCTGATGCCGCCGCGCCCCTTCGCCGTGCAGAACCGGACTACAGCCCGTACTTCTCCCGTGCTTCCTTCACCGCCGTCGCCTTGACCTCGCCGCGGCGGGCCAGCTGGGCGAGGGCCGCGACCACGATCGACTCCGCGTCGACACCGAAGTGGCGGCGCGCCGCGTCACGGGTGTCGGACAGACCGAACCCGTCCGCGCCGAGGGACGAGTAGTCCTGCTCGACCCACTGCGCGATCTGGTCCGGAACCTGGCGCATGTAGTCGGAGACGGCCAGCACCGGCCCCTCCGCACCCTGGAGCGCCTGACGGACGTACGGCACCCGCTCCTCGCCGCGCAGCAGCGCCGCGTCGGCGTCCAGCGCGTCGCGCCGCAGCTCGGTCCAGGAGGTCGCGGACCACACGTCGGCGGCCACACCCCACTCCTCGGCGAGCAGCTTCTGCGCCTTGAGCGTCCAGTGGATCGCCGTGCCGGAGCCCAGCAGCTGGATGCGCGCCGCGTTGGCGACGGGCGCGAGACCGGCCGACTCCGCGGTGTTGAAGCGGTAGAGGCCCTTGATGATGGCCTCGTCGACACCGGGGCCGGCCGGCTTCGCCGGCTGCGGCATCGGCTCGTTGTAGACGGTCAGGTAGTAGAAGACGTTCTGGTCCTCGCCCGGTGCCGCCTCGCCGTACATCCGGCGCAGACCGTCCTTGACGATGACGGCGATCTCGTACGCGAACGCCGGATCGTACGACAGGGCGGCCGGGTTCGTCGCCGCGATCACCGGGGAGTGGCCGTCGGCGTGCTGCAGGCCCTCGCCCGTCAGGGTGGTCCGGCCCGCGGTGGCGCCGACGAGGAAGCCGCGGCCGAGCTGGTCGCCGAGCTGCCACATCTGGTCGGCCGTGCGCTGCCAGCCGAACATCGAGTAGAAGATGTAGAACGGGATCATCGCTTCGCCGTGCGTGGAGTACGCGGTGGACGCGGCGATGAAGTCGGCCATCGAACCGGCCTCGGTGATCCCCTCGTTGAGGATCTGGCCGTTCTTGGCCTCCTTGTAGTACATCAGCTGGTCGCGGTCGACCGGCTCGTACGTCTGGCCCTTGGGCGAGTAGATGCCCAGGGAGGGGAAGAGGCTCTCCATGCCGAAGGTGCGCGCCTCGTCGGGGACGATCGGCACCCAGCGCCTGCCGGTCTCCTTGTCGCGGACCAGGTCCTTGACCAGCCGGACGAACGCCATGGTGGTGGCGATGTTCTGGGTGCCGGAGCCCTTGTCGAAGGAGGCGAACGTCTTCTCCGCGGGGGCGGGCAGCGGGGCCAGCGCGTGCGTACGGCGGGCCGGGGCCGGGCCGCCGAGGGCGGCGCGGCGCTCCTGGAGGTAGCGGACCTCGGGGGCGTCGGCGCCGGGGTGGCCGTAGGGCACCACACCGTCGACGAACTGGCTGTCGGAGATGGGCAGTTCCAGCCGGTCGCGCATCGCCTTGAACTCGTCCACCGAGAGCTTCTTCATCTGGTGGTTGGCGTTCTTCGACGCGAAGCCCTCACCGAGGGTGTGGCCCTTGACCGTCTGGGCCAGGATGACCGTCGGGGCGCCCTTGTGCTCGACGGCCGCCTTGTAGGCCGCGTACACCTTGCGCGCCTCGTGGCCGCCACGGGAGAGGTGGAAGCACTCCAGGATCTTGTCGTCGCTCAGCAGCTTCGCCATCTCGACGAGCGCCGGGTCACCGCCGAAGAAGTCCTGGCGGATGTAGGCGGCGTCGCGCGTCTGGTACGTCTGCACCTGGGCGTCGGGCACCTGGCGCAGACGGCGTACGAGCGCGCCCGTGGTGTCGAGCCGGAACAGCTCGTCCCAGGCCGTGCCCCACAGCGTCTTGACGACGTTCCAGCCGGCGCCGCGGAACTGGGCCTCCAGCTCCTGCACGATCTTGAAGTTCGCGCGGACCGGGCCGTCGAGGCGCTGGAGGTTGCAGTTGATGACGAAAGTGAGGTTGTCCAGCTCCTCGCGGGCGGCGAGCGCGAGGGCCGCCGTCGACTCGGGCTCGTCCATCTCGCCGTCGCCGAGGAACGCCCAGACGTGCGAGCCGCCGACGTCCTTGATGCCGCGGTTGGTCAGGTAGCGGTTGAAGCGCGCCTGGTAGATCGCGGAGAGCGGGCCGAGGCCCATCGACACCGTCGGGAACTCCCACAGCCAGGGCAGCCGCCGCGGGTGCGGGTACGACGGGAGACCGTTGCCGCCCGCCTCCTGACGGAAGTTGTCCAGGTGCGCCTCGGTCAGCCGGCCGTCGAGGAAGGCACGGGCGTAGATGCCGGGGGAGGCGTGGCCCTGGATGTAGAGCTGGTCGCCCGAGCCGGGGGAGTCCTGGGACTCCTTGCCCTGGAAGAAGTGGTTGAAGCCGGTCTCGTACAGCCAGGCCGCCGACGCGAAGGTGGCGATGTGGCCGCCTACGCCGTGTTTCGCACCGCGGGTCACCATGGCCGCCGCGTTCCAGCGGTTCCAGGCGGTGATCCTGGCCTCCATCGCCTCGTCACCCGGCGCTGCGGGCTCGGCGGCGGTGGGGATGGTGTTGACGTAGTCGGTCTCGAGCAGCTTGGGCAGCGCGATGCCGTTGCCCTCTGCGCGCTCCAGCGTGCGCCGCATCAGGTATGCGGCACGGTGCGGTCCGGCCGCCTGGGTGACCGCGTCCAGGGAGGCCTGCCATTCGGCGGTCTCCTCCGGGTCCCGGTCGGGGAACTGGTCGAGCGCGCTCGGCTGGATGGCGTGGGGGTCGGTCATGTCGCCGCCTTCCTCAGTCGAAGGGGGTTCCCTCATCGGTAAGGGTTCGGGGGTGCCCTTTGTCTTTGGCAGGACAGGGCGTGGGCCTTCGGACGGTCTCGTTGTACGACCCGTCGTGAAGCCCGTCGGCGACTGTAACTCCCTGATCGATGATCGATCAAAGGGTTCAGGGCGAAAACCTCTTGATCACGAGAAAGTAGGCACTGGGTGTCTCGGCCAAAGGCACGGGGTGCCGCATTTTCGAAAGGTTTTCGCAGGTGAGGCCACGTATGAGCGAGTGCGCGCTCAGGCTCCTGGCGCGCCTGCGAGGCCGGGCGGCGCGCTCACGGCCGGGGCGCGCAGCCCAGCACGTGGGCCTTCACGATCTCCGCGATCCGCGGGTCCTGCCGCTTGAAGGCCGCCACGAGTTCCTCGTGCTCCTCCGCGTACGACTGCTGCACCGTCCCCAGCCAGCGGATCGACAGCGCCGTGAACACCTCGATGCCCAGGCCCTCCCAGGTGTGCAGCAGCACGGAGTTCCCGGCCGCGCGGACCAGCTCGCGGTGGAAGCCCACCGTGTGCCGCACCTGGCCGGTCCCGTCCGACGCCCGGTCGGCCTCGTACAGCGCCGCCACATGCGGCTCCAGCGCCGAGCAGTCCTCGGCCAGCCGCCGCGCCGCCAGCTCCGCGGCGATCGCCTCCAGCCCGGCCCGGACCGGATAGCTCTCCTCCAGGTCGGCCGCAGTCAGGTTCCGCACCCGTACGCCCTTGTTCGGCGCGGACTCGATCAGCCGCAGCGACTCCAGTTCGCGCAGCGCCTCGCGCACCGGCGTCTGGCTGACCTCCAGCTCGGTGGCGATCCGCCGCTCCACGATCCGCTCGCCCGGCTTCCAGCGCCCGCTGACGATCCCCTCCACGATGTGCTCGCGGATCTGCTCGCGCAGCGAGTGGACGACGGGCGCGGTCATGAGGGCTCCTTAGCACGTTTGACGTTTAGACAATAAGGCCGGTCAGCTCCCCGAGTGGAGCCCGCAGGCATGCTTCGACGCAGGTGAGACGAGACTTACACCCCCCTTACAACACACGGCGCCCCCGCCCAGGAGACCCGGGCGGGGGCGCCGTACAACCCTGCGCTGACTACAGGCCGAGCTCGACCTCGAACTCGCCCGCCTCCAGGATCGCCTTCACCGCGGTCAGGTACCGCGCCGCGTCGGCCCCGTCCACCAGCCGGTGGTCGTAGGACAGCGTCAGGTACGTCATGTCGCGGACGCCGATGACCGTACCCTCCTCCGTCTCGATGACGGCCGGACGCTTCACCGTGGCACCGATACCGAGGATCGCGACCTGCCCCGGCGGCACGATGATCGTGTCGAAGAGCGCACCGCGCGAACCGGTGTTGGAGATGGTGAAGGTCGCGCCGGACAGCTCGTCCGGAGTGATCTTGTTGCCGCGGACCTTGCCGGCCAGCTCGGCCGTGGCCTTGGCGATACCGGCGATGTTGAGGTCGCCCGCGTGCTTGATGACCGGGGTCATCAAGCCCTTCTCGGAGTCCACCGCGATACCGATGTTCTCGGTGTCGAAGTAGGTGATCGTGCCCTCGTCCACGTTGATCCGGGCGTTGACGGGCGCGTGCGCCTTCAGCGCCTGGGCGGCGGCCTTGACGAAGAACGGCATCGGCGAGAGCTTGACGCCCTCACGGGCCGCGAAGGAGTCCTTCGCCTTGGCGCGCAGCCGCATCAGACGCGTGACGTCGACCTCGACGACCGACGACAGCTGCGCCTGCTCGTGCAGCGCCTTGACCATGTTGTCGCCGATGACCTTGCGGATGCGGGGCATCTTGACGGTCTGGCCACGCAGCGGGGAGGCCTCCAGCGCGGGGGCCTTCTTCGCGGCGGCCGGTGCGGCGGCGGCGACCGGAGCCGGGGCGGCCGCGGCGGCCTTCGCGGCCTCGGCGGCGGCGATGACGTCCTGCTTGCGGATACGACCGCCGACGCCGGTGCCCTTGACGGAACCGAGGTCGACACCGTTCTCGGCGGCGAGCTTGCGCACCAGCGGGGTGACGTAGGCACCCTCGTCGGTGGCCTGCGCGGCGACGGGAGCCGGGGCGGCCGGGGTGACCGGAGCGGGCGCGGCCGGCGCGGGCGCCGGAGTGGGCGCGGGAGCCGGAGCGGCCGGAGCCGGAGCGGCAGCGACCGGAGCCGGAGCCGGGG
>NZ_MUBA01000174.1 GCF_002154575.1 Streptomyces bobili | reverse complement strand
GAACGGACGCTTCCTTTGTACTCACCCGAGAGACTCTCTCAGGCTTTCCTCCGGGCGCTTCCCTTCGGTCTTGCGTTTCCGACTCTATCAGACCGTTTCCGGTTCCGATTTCCTCGGTGCTTTCCAGGTTCCCGCTTTTGTTTCGCGGTTTCCTTTCCGGCGGTTCCGACTTTATCAGAAGTTCTGAGTCGGATTTCCCGCCCCTCCCGGTCACCGTCCGGCGCGCTAGGCGTCGTGTGGTTCCCGTTCTGGCGGAGCCGTAAACGTACTGGAGCGGGGCGCCCCGATGCAAATCGAGGGGCCCCGCTCCGGGGTTGACGCCTGCGAGGTGTCGTCAGCCGGTCAGACCTCCACGACGACCGGGAGGATCATCGGCCTGCGCCGGTAGGTGTCGGAGACCCATTTGCCCAGGGTGCGGCGGATGAGCTGCTGCAGCTGGTGGGGCTCAACCACTCCGTCTTGCGCCGAGCGCTCCAGGACCTCGTTGATCTTCGGGATGACGGCTCCGAAGGCGGAGTCGTCGATACCCGAGCCGCGGGCCTGGATGTGCGGGCCGGCGGTGATCTTGCCGGTTGAGGAGTCGACGACCAGGAAGACCGAGATGATGCCCTCGTCGCCGAGGATCTTCCGGTCCTTGAGGGCCGGCTCGCCCACATCGCCGACCGAGAGGCCGTCGACGTACACGTACCCCGCCTGGACCTTGCCGGTGATCTTGGCCTTGCCCTCGACGAGGTCGACGACGACGCCGTCCTCGGCGATGACGATGCGGTCGTGCGGGACGCCGGTCAGGGCGCCCAGCTCGGCGTTGGCGCGCAGGTGGCGCCATTCGCCGTGGACCGGCATCAGGTTCTTCGGCCGGCAGATGTTGTAGAAGTACAGGAGTTCGCCCGCGGACGCGTGGCCCGAGACGTGCACCTTGGCGTTGCCCTTGTGGATGACGTTCGCACCCCAGCGGGTCAGGCCGTTGATCACGCGGTAGACCGCGTTCTCGTTGCCGGGGATGAGTGACGACGCCAGGATCACGGTGTCGCCGTCGACGATGCGGATCTGGTGGTCACGGTTGGCCATGCGGGACAGGGCGGCCATCGGTTCGCCCTGCGAGCCCGTGCAGACCAGGACCACCTCGTGGTCCGGAAGGTCGTCGAGGGTGCGGACGTCCACCACCAGTCCCGGCGGGACCTTGAGATAGCCCAGATCGCGGGCGATCCCCATGTTGCGGACCATCGAGCGGCCGACGAAGGCGACCCGGCGGCCGTACTCGTGGGCCGCGTCCAGGATCTGCTGGATGCGGTGGACGTGGCTGGCGAAGCTCGCCACGATGATCCGCTTGCCGGCGTTCGCGAAGACCGTGCGCAGGACGTTGGAGATGTCCCGCTCGGGCGGGACGAACCCCGGGACCTCGGCGTTCGTCGAGTCGGAGAGGAGAAGGTCGATGCCTTCCTCGCTGAGCCGGGCGAACGCGTGCAGGTCCGTGAGGCGGTTGTCCAGCGGGAGCTGGTCCATCTTGAAGTCGCCCGTGTGGACCACCATGCCGGCCGGCGTGCGGATGGCGACCGCGAGCGCGTCCGGGATGGAGTGGTTGACCGCGACGAACTCGCAGTCGAACGGGCCGATGCGCTCGCGGTGCCCCTCCTTCACCTCAAGGGTGTAAGGGCGGATGCGGTGCTCCTGGAGCTTGGCCTCGATGAGGGCGAGGGTCAGCTTGGAGCCGATCAGCGGGATGTCCGGCTTCTCCCGCAGGAGGTAGGGGACGGCGCCGATGTGGTCCTCGTGGCCATGGGTGAGGACGATGCCCTCGATGTCGTCGAGACGGTCCCGGATGGACGTGAAGTCCGGCAGGATCAGGTCGATGCCCGGCTGCTCCTCCTCGGGGAAGAGCACTCCGCAGTCGACGATCAGCAGGCGACCGCCGTACTCGAAGACCGTCATGTTGCGGCCGATCTCGCCGAGGCCGCCGAGCGGGGTGACCCTCAGGCTTCCCTCGGGGAGCGGCGGAGGCGGGCCCAGTTCAGGGTGCGGATGACTCAAAAGACTCTCCTCAAACACGCGCGCCACGTACCGGTCGGGCACGTGGCGCTCGTGACGTTCGTGCAGAAGCAGTTGTGGATGGGTGCAGGCACCGGTGGCCTGCCGTATTCAGTTGTGAAGTCTGGTGTCAGAGCTGTACCCCGCCGGCGGCGAGATCGATCTTGAGCTGGGCGATCTCTTCCGCGGTGAGTTCCACCATCGGTGGCCGCAGCGGGCCCGCGGGGAGGCCCTGGAGGGTGAGTGCGGCCTTGGTGGTCATGACGCCCTGGGTGCGGAACATGCCCGTGTAGACCGGGAGCAGCTTCTGGTGGATCTCCGCGGCCTTCTGCACGTCACCGGAGGTGAACGCGTCGACGAGGGCGCGCAGGTCCGGGGTGACGACATGGCCGACGACGGAGACGAAGCCGACCGCGCCCACGGAGAGCAGCGGCAGGTTCAGCATGTCGTCGCCGGAGTACCAGGCGAGGCCGGAGCGGGCGATGGCCCAGCTGGCGCGGCCGAGGTCGCCCTTGGCGTCCTTGTTGGCGACGATTCGCGGGTGCTCGGCCAGGCGGACGAGCGTCTCGGTGCCGATGGGGACGCCGCTGCGGCCCGGGATGTCGTAGAGCATGACGGGCAGCTCGGTGGCGTCGGCGATCGCCGTGAAGTGCCGGTACAGGCCCTCCTGCGGGGGCTTGTTGTAGTACGGCGTGACGACGAGCACGCCGTGTGCGCCGGTCCGCTGCGCCGCGCGCGCCAGCTCGATGCTGTGGTGGGTGTCGTTGGTGCCGACTCCGGCCACCACGTGGGCCCGGTCTCCGACGGCCTCCAGGACGGCGCGTACCAGGTCCGATTTCTCCGCGTCACTGGTGGTGGGGGACTCGCCGGTGGTGCCGTTGACGATCAGGCCGTCGTTGCCTGCGTCCACCAGGTGGGTGGCGAGCCGCTGCGCGCCGTCGAGGTCGAGTGCGCCGTCCGCCGTGAACGGCGTGACCATGGCGGTGAGGACCCGCCCGAAGGGGGTCTGCGGAGTGGAGGTCGGAGCCATGGGTAACACGCTACTCGTTGCTCAGGGTGGGGTCTGCCCTAGGGGCAGGCGACAAGTGGTGACAAATGCGGAGCCCGGCACTGCCTGCTCGGGGGTTCAAGCAGTGCCGGGTCCGTTTGATCAGGCTAGATGAACTTCTCTAAATGCCGCAATACGGACACTTCGCACGGATGATCCGTACATACGTCTCCGTTAGGGGGCGACCCTGCCGTTGGCGTTGAAGGCCGCGTGGGTGAGGGGCATGAGCCGCGCCCACTCCGACTCCATCCGCTCGCCGACCATCTCGATCTCCCGCTGCGGGAAGGACGGGACCTTGGCCAGTTCGTGCTGGGTGCGCAGGCCGAGGAAGTGCATCAGGGAGCGCGCGTTGCAGGTGGCGTACATCGAGGAGAACAGGCCGACCGGGAGGACCGCGCGGGCGACCTCGCGGGCGACGCCGGCGGCGAGCATCTCCTGATAGGCCGAATAGGCCTGGCGGTAGGAGTCCTCCATGCTGCGGCCGACCAGCGCCTGCTGGTCCTCGCTGCCCTCCACGAAGACGTACTTGCCGGGGCGGCCCTGCTGTACGAGCTTGCGGTCCTCGCCGGGGACGTAGAAGACGGGCTGCAGCTCCCGGTACCGGCCCGACTCCTCGTTGTAGGACCAGCCTGCGCGGTGCCGCATGAACTCGCGGAAGACGAAGATCGGGGCGCTGATGAAGAAGGTCATCGAGTTGTGTTCGAAGGGGCTGCCGTGGCGGTCCCGCATCAGGTAGTTGATCAGGCCCTTCGAGCGTTCGGGGTCCTTCTTCAGCTCGTCCAGGGACTGCTCGCCGGCGGTCGAGACGCGGGCCGCGAACAGCACGTCCGCGTCGGACGCGGTGTGCTTGACCAGTTCGACGGTGACGTCGCTCCGGAGTTCGATCTTGGCCTCGTCGTCAGGGGTGGGGGTCACGGTTCGGGGTCCTTCCATCGCGTCTTCGGAGCGGCGCCAACTTTACGGGGGTCGCCGGGCCGGGAGTTGCCGGGCGCCCGCGAGACTCGTGCGGGACGTCTGCTGATATGGGGCACGTTTTCGGGCACTCGCTCGTCTGTATCACTGACGACGCTTCGCTGACGACATTGCACTGACGACGCGTCATAGACGACGCAATCACTCACGGCTGTCTCCCCAGGAGGAAGTACCCACCATGTTCCGCCGGCGCGAACCCGTACCCTTCGCCTTCCTCGCCGAGGCCGACAGGTTCCGTAGCAATGTGACTCCGCCGCCCCCCGAGCGCTCCTCCTGGCGGGAGATAGCCGGGCGCTGGCTCTTGGGGCTCACCATCGTGGCCTCGCTGGTGGGTTCGCTGGTCGTCGGGATGCCGGCGCTGTCCCTGGATCACTCCGCGCAGACCCAGCAGTCGCAGGCCTCGCAGGACCGCTGACGCCCGTCCGGACCCCCGAAGGTGGTGAGCGGGGACACAGCCGGATAGCCTCACCGGCACAGCCCACGCATGGACGAGTGAGGATCAGCCGTGCCCCTGCCCTTCCTGACGGCCGACCGCGCATTCGAGGCGGCGGACGACGTCGCGCTGCCCTTCGACGACCGTGAGCACTGGCGGCGTCCCTACCGGCCCGGCCCGTGGCGGGTCGCGGCGGCCGCGCTGTGCTTGCTGCTCGCCTCGTACGTCCTGTTCGCGGCGGTGGTCATCGCGTTGACCGGCTCGGTGTCCGAGGCCGGTGTCATCTTCGGTGTCTCGCTGCTGGTGATCGCCTGTGCGCTGCGGCTGCTGCGGATGGGGGTGTGGGTGAGTTCGCGCGGGGTGCGGCAGGTGAACTTCTTCATCACGCGGACGGTGACCTGGAACCGGGTCGTGGCGGTGCGGACCGCTCAGCAGCCGGTGCGCTGGATGGGGCTGCCGCGGACCGTGCAGGGCCAGGCGCTGACCGTCGTACGGCGGGACCGGGCCTCGGAGGGGCCGCTGCCGCTGCTGACGACGCACGGGGCCGACTTCCTGGCGCGGCCGGAGGCGTTCGACCGGGCCGCGGACTCGGTGGAGGCGTGGGCCGACGAGTACCGCCGGCCCTGAGGCCATACGTGAAGGGGCCCGGTCCG
>NZ_MUBA01000173.1 GCF_002154575.1 Streptomyces bobili | reverse complement strand
AGGTGTGCTTGGCGCCGGCGGTCAGTCCCCCCAAGGGCAGGCCGCCGGGGGTGGGCCGGGTTCCGTTCGCGCCGGTCGCGCCGTGGGCGCCGGGGCCCGTGGTGCCCTGGGCGCAGCCGGAGGCGACGGCGGCAAGGGCGAGGACGGCGATGCCGGTCCTGACGCCCACGCGACGCATCCCCTTTTTGTCATTTTGTACGACTGATCCTGATCCCATGGCGCCGGATCCTCGCAGTCGCCGCCGCCCGACCCCGTCCGACACCGCCGCCGGAGGCGCGGCATCCACCGACTGGCCCACAATGACCCGGTGAACGACCTCGCCCCGCTCCTCACTCCCGAGGGCCGCGCCCTCCTCGACGCCGTGCGCGGCACCGCCCCCGCCGACGAACTGGCCGTCGCCACCCGGCTGCGCCGCGAACACCCCGCCGAACTGGTCTCGGCGGCGCTCGGGCAGGCCCGGCTGCGGCAGCGGGCGGTGGCGAAGTTCGGGGCGAAGGACGCGGAGCGGATGTTCTTCACGCCCCACGGGGTCGAGCAGTCGACCCGGGCGAGTGTCGCCGGCCACCGCGCCGAGCGGATGAAGGCGCTCGGTGTGACCTCGGTCGCCGACCTCTGCTGCGGGATCGGCGGCGACGCGATCGCGCTCGCGCGCGCGGGCATCCGGGTCCTCGCCGTGGACCGCGATCCGCTGACGGCGGCGGTGGCACGGACCAACGCCGAGGCACTGGGGCTCGCCGGCCTCATCGACGTACGGGAGGCGGACGTCACGGAGGTCGGCACGGACGGGTACGACGCCGTGTTCGTCGATCCGGCGCGGCGGGGCGGCCGGGGGCGCATCTTCGATCCTGAGGCCTACTCGCCGCCGCTCTCATGGGCGATCGAGGCGGCTCTGAAGGCTCCGCACGGGGCGCTGAAGGTCGCGCCCGGCATCCCGCACGACGTCGTTCCCGCCGGGGCCGAGGCCGAGTGGATCTCCGACGGCGGGGACGTGAAGGAGGCCGTGCTGTGGTTCGGCACCGAGCCGGGGGCCGTGCGCGCCACGCTCCTCCCCGGCCCGCGCACCCTGCTCGGCACCGGCCTGCCCGACCCTCGGGTCCGGCCGGTCGGGCGCTATCTGTACGAGCCGGACGGTGCCGTCATCCGGTCCCATCTGGTCGCCGAGGTCGCGCGGGACCTGGACGGCGGTCTCGTCGACGAGACCATCGCCTACATCACCGCGGACACGCTCCGGCCGACGCCGTACGCCACCGCCTACGAGATCACCGACCGGCTGCCCTTCAACGTCAAGAAGCTGAAGGCGCTGCTGCGGGAGCGTGAGGTGGGCATCCTGACCGTGAAGAAGCGCGGTTCGGCGGTGGAGCCGGAGGAACTGCGCAAGAAGGTCAAGCCGCAGGGGCCGCACTCGGCGACCGTGTTCCTCACCCGCGTCGCGGGGGCGCCGACGATGCTCGTCGGTCACCCGGCCTGAGCGGCCCGCCGCAGCATCAGTTCCCGTTCCCGTTCGTTGCCGGTCAGGCTCGCGGCCCGCTCGAACTCCGCGCGCGCCTCCGCCGTACGGCCCAGGCGCTGGAGCAGGTCGCCGCGGACGCCGGGAAGGAGGTGGTAGTCGCGCAGGGCCGGTTCGGCGGCGAGGGTGTCGACGATCCGCAGGGCGGGTTCCGGGCCGTCGGCCATGGACACGGCGACCGCTCGGTTGAGTTCGACGACCGGGGACGGGACGCGGGCCGCGAGAAGGCCGTAGAGGGCCGCGATGGCACGCCAGTCGGTCTCCTCGTAGGAGTACGCGTGCGCGTGGCAGGCGGCGATCGCGGCCTGGAGGACGTAGGGGCCCGGTGCGCCGGTGGCCGTGGCCTTCGCGCGGACCAGGGCGGCGATGCCTCGGGAGACCAGCATGCGGTTCCAGCGGCGGCGGTTCTGATCCTTCAGCAGGACGGGCGTGCCGTCGGGGGCGGTGCGCGCGGCCGTGCGGGAGGACTGGAACTCCAGCAGCGCGGCGAGGCCGTGCACCTCGGACTCCTTCGGCATCAGCGCGGCCAGCCGACGGGCCAGCCGCAAGGCGTCCTCGCACAGGCCGGGGCGCAGCCAGTCGTCGCCCGTGGTGGCCGCGTACCCCTCGTTGAAGATCAGGTAGATGACCTCCAGGACGGACCCGAGCCGGGCCTCGCGGTCGGGTCCGTAAGGCACCTCGAAGGCGACGTTCTTCCTGGCCAGGGCACGTTTGGCGCGGACGATACGCTGGGCGACCGTCGGCTCGGGGACCAGGTACGCGCGGGCGATCTCGGCCGTGGTGAGGCCGCCGAGCAGTCGCAGGGTGAGGGCGATGCGGGCCTCGGCGGACAGCACCGGGTGGCAGGAGGTGAAGACGAGGCGGAGCAGGTCGTCGTCGATGTCCTCGGGGTCGGAGGGCTCCGGCGCGGGCGTCGTCGTCTCCAGGTCCCGGCCGATCTCCGCCAGCTTGCGGGCGTACGTCTCCCGGCGGCGGACCAGGTCGACGGCGCGGTGCCTGGCCGCGGCGGTGAGCCAGGCGCCGGGGTTGTCGGGGACGCCCTCGCGGGGCCAGCGTTCCAGGGCGGCGACGAGGGCGTCCTGCGCCAGTTCCTCGGCGATGCCGACGTCCCGCACGACCCGGGCGACGGCGGCGACCACGCGGGGCGACTCCAGGCGGAAGACGGTTTCGATGGCGGCCGTGGCACTGCGGGGGCCGGCGGCGGGCTGTTGGTCCACAGCCCACCATCGAACACCCTGCTGGAGGCGCGGGGAAGGAACCACGGCCTTCCCCGGACGTCCTCGGCACGGAACCGGGCTCAGCCCTCCTCGATCTCCCGGACCTCCAGGGTCAGGGTCCAGTCGTCGCCGTGGACCTTCAGGAAGCGCTTGGCCCATTCGAGCGCCTCGGCCTTGTCCTTGCACTGCATGATCGCGTAACCGCCGACGACCTCCTTGGTCTCCGTGAAGGGGCCGTCGGTGAAGGAGACGTCGCCGCCCTTGAGGTGGACGCGGGTGCCCTGCGCGGTGGGCAGCAGGCCGGCCGTGTCGAGCATGACGCCGGCCTTGGTGATCTCCTCCAGCAGCTCGCCCATCCGCTGCATCAGTTCCGGGCTGGGGCCCTCGGCCGGCACGCTCGACTCGTCGATCCTCACGAGGGACAGGTAGCGGGGCATGGTGACTCCTCGGGTGGTGCGGGGCCGGGCTCCTCCCGGCCTCTCACCCATGCGTCGAACGGGGAACGGCCGGATCGACACGCTCGCCAGAAATTCTTCGGAATCCTTTCGGACGGCCTGCCCGCGGACCGGATCGGGCCCGCCGCGCGGCTCATGCCCGCCAGAGCGCCTCAGCCCTGCCGCAGCGGCTCAGGCCGGCCTCGGCAGCTCAGCCCTGCCGGAGCGACTCCCACAGGTCGCTCGCCTCGGGTTCGTCGGGGACGACCCGGTTGGGGTCCGAGGGGGCCGGCCGCACGGGCAGGGTGACCGTGGTGACGTTCGCCGCGGACAGGCCCTGGAGGCTCTGGCCGAGTTCCATCAGCTGGGCGAGGGAGTCGAGGCCGGTGTCGGTGGTGAGGCTGCCGGTGACCGCGTCGGCGACCCGGTAGAGCCGGGTGGGGCTGGTCAGCAGGTCGGTCGAGGAGATCTGCTCCAGCAGGGCCTTCACCAGGGTCTGCTGGAGGCCGATGCGGCCGAGGTCGCTGCCGTCGCCGATGCCGTGCCGGGTGCGGGCGAGGGCGAGGGCGCGCTCGCCGTCGAGGTGGTGGGTGCCGGCGGCGAGGCTCAGGTGGCTGTCCTCGTCCTCGATGTCCTCGGTGGTGGTGACGGTGACCCCGCCGAGCGCGTCCACGAGCTTCGCGAAGCCGGTGAAGTCGACCTCGACGAAGTGGTCCATGCGGACCTCCGTGAGCGACTCGACGGTCTTGACGGCGCAGACCGGGCCGCCCAGCGAGTACGCGCTGTTGAACATCGCCCCGTACGACACCTCGGTCGAGCCGCCGGAGGGGAGCGGGCAGGAGGGGCGGGTGACGAGGGTGTCGCGCGGGATGCTGACGACGGTGGCGCTGGTGCGGCCGGCGTCGATGTGCACGACCATCGCGGTGTCGGAGCGGGCGCCCGAGCTGTCGCCGCCGCCGAGTGCCTGGTTCTCCGCGCCGCTGCGTGAGTCCGAGCCGAGGACCAGGATGTTGACGGCCTCGGTGGGCAGCGGGGCGGCGGCTGCCGTACCGGACGGGGACGGGGTGGTGACCGCGCGGGGCGGACGGTTGTCGCCGAGCGCGCTGTCGACATCGACACCGCGGATGTTGCCGTTCAGCTGCCAGTAGGCCCAGCCCGCCGCCGCCACGCCCAGCACCAGGGTGCCGGCCAGGGTGAGGCCGACGGCCTTGAGCGTTCTGGACCGTCGGCCCCGCTGTCTCTCCCCGTGCCCGCTCACGCCGTGTCCCGTCACAGAAGGAACGTACGTCCGAATTATTAGCGGACTGTTAGGAACGGCGGGCTGAGCGGGATTTCTTCGGAAAATCTCACGATCGGGCTGTCACTCCAGGCCCTCCGGTCCCCCTCATCCCAGGGTCACCGTGGGCACCGGATTGCTGCCGCTCCACGAGCCGTTGAATCCGAAGGTCACCGAACCGCCGTCGGGAACCGTCCCGTTGTACGAGGCGTTGGAACAGGTGACGGCCGCCCCCGTCTGTGCGCAGGTCGCGTTCCAGGCCTGCGTGATCCGCTGCCCCGCACCGAAGTCCCAGCTCGCCTTCCACGACGACAGTGCCGCCCCCGAGCAGGCGATCCTCACCTGCCCGGTATAGCCGGTGTTCCACTGGCTGGTGACGCTGTAGGCCGCCGTGCAGGCACCCGTGGGCGGCTCGGTCGTGGTCCCGCCGAGCGCCTCGACGATCGCGCGGTACGCCGGTTTCGGCGCGTAGTTCTCGTCGTACGGTGTCGCCGCGCCCTGCCCCGGGAAGGTGTCCGGGATCCAGGAGTCCGAGTCGGTGAAGCCCCACACGGTGACGCCGGTGCACCGGGTCACCGCCAGGCAGGCGTTCATGACGGCCTTGTAGTCGGCGGCCTGCTGGGTGAGCTTGGCGCTGTCCGAGGGCAATTGCATCCGGATGTCCAGCTCGGTGATGGCCACATCCACGCCGAGGTCGGCGAAGCGCTGGATGTTCTGCTGGAAGGTGGACGGCACCTGACCGACGATCAGGTGGGCCTGGAGACCGACACCGTCGATCGGGACGCCTCGCTCCTTCAGCGACTTCACCAGGCTGTACAGGGCGGTGGACTTCGCGTTGACGCCCTCGACGTTGTAGTCGTTGATGTACAGCTTGGCGGCCGGGTCGGCGGCCCGTGCCCAGGTGAGGGCGCTGGCGATGTAGTCCGCGCCGAGGCCGTCGTACCAGAGGGTCGAGCGGTAGGTGCCGTCCTCGTTGAAGGGCTCGTTGACGACGTCCCAGGCGGCGACTCGGCCCTTGTAGCGCCCGACCTCGGTGTTGATGTGGTTCTGCATGAGCGCGCTGAGCTGGGCGGGCGTCCAACTGCCGTTGGCCAGCCAGTTGGGGTTCTGGCTGTGCCAGACCAGGGTGTGGCCGCGCACGTCCTGGTCGTGGGCCTCGGCGAAGTTCACGATCTGGTCGGCCTCGGCCCAGTTGAAGCTGCCCTGGCTGGGCTCGACCGAGGCCCATTTCATGGCGTTGCCCGGGGTGAGCCAGTTGAACTCGCGGCCGGCGAGGTCGCCGTAGGTGCCGGTGAGCTTGGATCCGGTGACCGCCGTGCCCATGACCTTGCCCTTGGCGGCGGCAAGGTCGCGCAGCGGGGTGTCGGCGGCGTGTGCGGGGCCGGCGCCGGCGGTGATCAACGCGCCGACGGCGGCGGCCCCGGCGAGCAGGGCGGCGAGCCGGGTGCGCACCGACGGACGGGAGGTCCTCAGGGACGGACGCGAGGTGGTCGTGGGAGGAGCTGACGGGCTGGAGGTTCTCATTGCGGGTGCCTCCGAAAGTTTCGGTCGTACAACCGATTGACTTCGGAGGAGTGTGGAGGCCTCCTCCCCACCCGTCAATACGTCAACTTCCGGCCAACGGCGGCGCTCCCGTGCTCGCCCGCACCACCAGGCTGGTCGCCAGCTCCACCCGGGTCGCCGCGGGGGCCTCGTCGGCCCGCCCCAGTTCCAGCACCAGCCTGGCCGCCGCCTCGGCCATCTCGGTCAGCGGCTGCCGCACGGTCGTCAGGGGCGGGCCGACCCAGCGGGCCACCGGCAGATCGTCGAAGCCGACCACACTGACGTCCTCGGGGATGCGCAGCCCCAGCTCGCGGGCGGCCTCGTACAGGCCGAGCGCCTGGAGGTCGTTGCCCGCGAAGACGGCCGTGGGCCGGTCGGGGCGGGCGAGGAGTTCGCGGCCGAGCCGGTAGCCGGTCTCGTGGTGGAAGTCGCCGGTCTTGACCATCTCGGGGTCGACCGGCAGCCCGGCCGTCTCCAGGGCCGCGCGGTAGCCGTCGACCCGGGCCCGGCTGCACATCATCTGCGGGGGCCCGCTGATCGCCCCGATCCGCCGGTGGCCCAGTTCGACCAGGTGCCGGGTGGCGGCGAGGCCGCCCTGCCAGTTGGTGGCGCCGATGGAGGGCACGTCGGCGCCCGGGTCGCCCGCCGGGTCCATCACGACGAACGGGATGGAGCGGCTGGTCAGCAGGGCCCGCTGGGACTCGTCGAGCCCGGACAGCACGAGCACCACGCCGTGCGGGCGGCGGGCGGCGACCTGGTCGGCCCAGGACCGTCCGGGGGTGAGCCGCCCGGCGCTCTCGCTGAGCACCACGCTCAGCCCGGCGTCCCGCGCGACGTTCTCCACGCCCCGGATGACCTCCATCGCCCAGGCGCTCTCCAGTTCGTGGAAGACCAGGTCGATCAGGGGCGAACGGGTGGCCTCGGCCCGGCGGCGCCGGTAGCCGTGGGCCCGCAGCAGCCCTTCGACGCGGGTCCGGGTGGCGGGGGCGACGTCGGCGCGGCCGTTGAGGACCTTCGAAACAGTCGGCGCCGAGACGCCGGCCTCGCGCGCGATCTCCGCAAGGGTGGCCGTCTGTGCCGCCGGTCGCCGTGGCGGCCGGTCTTCCGTCCGCGTCTCAGCGGGCTCCGAGGGTGTCATGGCGGCGATCGTATCCCCGCACTCCCTCTTGACGAACCCATGGGGACGCCATAGGTTCCCGGAACATTCGAAGTTAAGCTCGAAACATTCGTTCGGTTGGATTCCAGCTCTGGTGGCTCACCGACCTCTGACAGGAGTTTCATGACCACCGCCCCCTGGCGTGACCCCGCCCTGCCCGCCGTCGCCCGCGTCGACGACCTCCTCTCCCGGATGACCCTCGAGGAGAAGACCGCCCAGCTGTACGGCGTGTGGGTCGGCGCCGACACCGGCGGCGACGGAGTCGCCCCGCACCAGCACGACATGACCACCGACTACGACTGGGACGAGCTGATCACGCGGGGCCTCGGCCAGCTGACCCGCTCCTTCGGCACGGCCCCCGTGGACCCGGCGCTCGGCGCCCGCGCCCTGGCCCGCGCCCAGCGCCGGATCGCCGCCGCGGGCCGCTTCGGCATCCCCGCGGTGGCGCACGAGGAGTGCCTGGCCGGTTTCACCGCCTGGCGCGCCACCGCCTACCCGGTCCCGCTCGCCTGGGGTGCCGCCTTCGACCCGCCGCTGGTCGAGGAGATGGCCCGGCGCATCGGCCAGGACCTGCGCTCGGTCGGCGTCCACCAGGGCCTCGCGCCCGTCCTGGACGTCGTACGCGATCCGCGCTGGGGCCGGGTCGAGGAGACCATCGGAGAGGACCCGTACCTGGTCGGCACGGTCGGCGCGGCCTATGTGCGCGGCCTGGAGTCGGCGGGGATCGTCGCCACCCTCAAGCACTTCGCCGGGTACGCCTCCTCGGTAGGCGCGCGCAACCTGGCCCCCGTGCGGGCGGGCACCCGCGAGTTCGCGGACGTGACGCTGCCGCCGTTCGAGATGGCGCTGCGCGAGGGCGGCGCCCGCTCGGTCATGGCCGCCTACACCGAACGCGACGGCGTCCCGGCCTCCGCCGACCCCGAGCTGCTCACCCAGCTCCTGCGCGAGGACTGGGGCTTCACCGGCACGGTCGTCGCCGACTACTTCGGCATCGGCTTCCTCCAGACCCTGCACCGGGTCGCGGGCACCCCCGCCCACGCCGCCCATCTGGCGCTGGAGGCCGGCATCGATGTCGAGCTGCCGACCGTGAAGTACTACGGCGACGCGCTGAACGCGGCCGTACGCGCGGGCGAGGTCCCCGAGGCCCTGATCGACCGGGCCGCCCGCCGGGTGCTGCTCCAGAAGTGCGAGCTGGGCCTCCTGGACGAGGACTGGCAGCCGGAGACCCCGGAGACGGTCGACCTCGACTCGGCGGCGAACCGCGCGGTGGCCCGCCGGCTCGCCGAGGAGTCGGTGGTCCTGCTGGACAACCCCGACGGGCTGCTCCCCCTGTCCCCCGACACCCGGATCGCGGTCGTCGGCCCGAGGGCGGCGGACGCCCTGGCGATGCTCGGCTGCTACTCCTTCCCCTCCCACGTCCTGACCCACCACCCCGACGCCGAGCTGGGCATCGAGATCCCGACGCTGCTGGAGTCGCTGCGCGCCGAACTCCCCGACGCCAAGGTCACGTTCGCCGAGGGCTGCCCGGTCTCCGACCCGGACGTCACGGGCATCGAGGAGGCCGTCGCGCGGGCCGCGGAGGCCGACGTGTGCGTGGCCGTCCTGGGCGACCGGGCGGGCCTGTTCGGCCGGGGCACGTCGGGCGAGGGCTGCGACGTGGCGGACCTGCGACTGCCCGGCGTACAGGGCGCGTTGCTGGACGCGCTGGTGGCGACGGGCGTCCCGGTGGTCCTGGTCCTGCTCACCGGCCGCCCCTACGCGCTCGGCCGCTGGCACGGCCGCCTGGGCGCCGTCGTCCAGGCCTTCTTCCCCGGCGAGGAGGGCGGTCCGGCGGTCGCGGGAGTGCTGTCGGGCCGCGTCAACCCCTCAGGCCGGCTGCCCGTGAGCGTGCCCCAGGTGACGGGCGGCCAGCCGTGGACCTACCTCCAGCCGCCGCTGGGCCTGGCCGGAGAGGTCAGCAACCTGGACCCGACCCCGCTGTACCCGTTCGGACACGGCCGCTCGTACACGACGTTCACCTGGGAGGACGTCGACGGACCGGAGACCGGCCTCGGCACGGACGGCTCGTACGACCTCTCGCTGACCGTCCGCAACACCGGCGACCGGGCGGGCGCCGAGGTCGTCCAGCTCTACCTGCACGACCCGGTGGCCGACGTGACCCGCCCCGACGTACGGCTGATCGGCTACCAGCGGCTGGAGCTGCCCGCGGGCGGATCGGCCCGCGTCACCTTCCACTTCCACACCGACCTGTCGGCCTTCACCGACCGCGGCGGGCGGCGCGTGGTGGAACCCGGCGACCTGGAACTGCGGCTCGGCACATCCAGCGCGGACGTACGGCACACGGCGCGGCTCAGTCTCACGGGGCCGGTGCGGGTGCTGGGGCCGGACCGGCGGATGCGCTGCGAGACCAGGGTGGCGACGGCGGAGTAGCGGTCCGGGTCACTCCCCGTCCACGGCCTCGAACCGCCACCGGTGCACCGCGCGCGTGGCCAGGTCGCCGTCGGGCTCCGGCAGTTCGGGGAGGTCCGCGTCGAAGTCCGCGTCCCACCAGGTGATGACGAGGACCCGGTCCTGCGGGGCGCGGAAGGTCTCGCGGCGCACGGGAGGGCGCGGGAGCCGCTGTTCCCGCGCCCACGCCAGCAGTTCCCCGCCCCGGCCGTCCGCCGCGCGGGCCTCCCACATCAGCGCGACCGTCATGAGTACAGGTTCTCCTTGCCGGCCTCGTGGACATGGTCGTGATCGTGCGCGCGGCCCGGGACGTGCGGGTCGGTCACCGGCAGGGACGAGTCCGCCGACAGGTCCCAGTCGGAGGCGGACCGGCCCCGCGCCACCATCTCCGCGCCGAGCGCCGCGACCATCGCGCCGTTGTCCGTGCACAGCTTGGGCCGGGGCACGCGCAGCCGGATACCGGCGGCCTCGCAGCGCTCCTGGGCCAGGACGCGCAGCCGGGAGTTGGCCGCGACGCCGCCGCCGATCATCAGATGGTCGACGCCCTCGTCACGGCAGGCGCGGACGGCCTTGCGGGTCAGCACGTCCACCACCGCCTCCTGGAAGGAGGCCGCCACGTCCCGCACCGGCACCTCCTCGCCCGCGGCCCGCTTGGCCTCGATCCAGCGGGCGACCGCCGTCTTGAGACCGGAGAAGGAGAAGTCGTACGCCGGATCGCGCGGGCCGGTCAGGCCGCGCGGGAAGGCGATCGCGGACGGGTCGCCCTCGCGCGCGTAGCGGTCGATGACCGGGCCGCCGGGGAAGCCCAGGTTCAGCACGCGGGCGATCTTGTCGAAGGCCTCGCCGGCCGCGTCGTCGATCGTCGCGCCCATCGGACGGACGTCGGAGGTGATGTCCGAGGAGAGCAGCAGGGAGGAGTGTCCGCCGCTCACCAGCAGGGCCATCGTCGGTTCGGGCAGCGGGCCGTGCTCCAACTGGTCGACGCAGATGTGCGAGGCCAGGTGGTTCACGCCGTACAGCGGCTTGCCGAGGGCATACGCGTACGTCTTCGCCGCCGACACGCCGACGAGCAGCGCGCCCGCCAGACCGGGGCCCGCCGTCACGGCGATGCCGTCGAGGTCCTTCGCGCTGACGCCCGCCTCCTTCAGCGCGCGTTCGATGGTCGGGACCATCGCCTCCAGGTGTGCCCGGCTCGCCACCTCCGGCACGACCCCGCCGAAGCGGGCGTGCTCGTCGACGCTGGAGGCGACGGCGTCGGCCAGGAGCGTGGTGCCGCGGACGATGCCGACGCCGGTCTCGTCGCAGGAGGTCTCGATGCCGAGGACGAGCGGTTCGTCAGTCATTGATCCCGGTTCCTTGTACTGATGTCGATTCCGTGCCGGTGCCGCTGTCGGATGCCGTGGTCAGGCGCATCACGAGGGCGTCCACGTTCCCCGGCTGGTAGTAGCCGCGCCGGAAGCCGATGGGCTGGAAGCCGAAGCGCTCGTACAGCTTCTGCGCGCGGACGTTGTCGACGCGGCACTCCAGCAGGACCTCGGCGCACTCGAAAGCGGTCGCGGCCCGCAGCAGCTCGGTCAGCAGCCGGCCGCCCAGTCCGGTGCCCCAGTGGTCGGCGGCCACGGCGATGGTCTGGACGTCGGCGAGGTCTCCGGAGGAGGCGAGGCCCGCGTAGCCGACGACGCGGTCGCCGGTCTCGGCCACCACGTACCGGCGGGTCGCCTCGGGGCCGCGGGAGTGGGCCAGCTCGGACCAGAACATGCCGCGGGACCAGGCGTCCTCGGGGAAGAGGGCCTTCTCCAGTTCATGGACGGGTTCGATGTCCCACCAGCGCATCTCGCGCAGCGCGGGGATGACGGTCTCGGTCACTTGGGGGTGACCACCTTGTAGTTCTTGGGGACCTGGGCGTCGGGCCTGCGCAGGTAGAGCGGGCGGGGCTCCAGCAGCTCCTCGCCCGCGGCCAGCCTCTCGGCGGCCAGCGAGGCGAGGGCGGCGGCGGACACGTGCTCCGGCTCGTGCGCCGCGGGGAAGGTGCCGGGGTAGAGCAGCGCGCCGGCGCCGACCGCGGGAAGCCCCGCCACCTGCTCGGCGATGTCGGCCGGCCGGTCGACGGCGGGCTCGGTGACACGGGTGCGGGAGTCGGCGTAGCGCGCCCAGTAGACCTCTTTGCGGCGGGCGTCGGTCGCCACGACGAAGGGGCCTTCGAGGTCGGTGGCGTAGGCGAGGCCGTCGAGCGTGCACAGGCCGTGCACGGGGACGCCGAGCGCGAGCCCGAAGGTGTCGGCGGTCATCAGGCCGACGCGCAGCCCGGTGTAGGGGCCGGGGCCGACGCCGACGACGATCCCGGTGACGGCGTCGAGCCGCTGCCCCGCCGCGGCGAGGAGACGGTCGACGGCCGGCAGCAGCAGTTCACCGTGCCGGCGGGCATCCACCTGGCCGGCCGAGGCGAGGACGTCCGTGCCGTCGTGCAGGGCGACGGTGACGGCGGGGGTGGCGGTATCCAGAGCGAGCAAGAGCACGCAAACAGCCTACGGCTCCGCGGGCCCTGGGCACGGCCGCCCGGGTAAGGGGCCCACCGGCTGCTAACGTCGCCGCGAGGCCCGGACGTACGACGAAGAGGTGGTCGCGGTGGCAGGCAGCAGCTCGACTTTCGTGGCCGCGCTCACCGCGGCGGCCTTCGCGACCGTCGGGTTCCTCGCCTTCCAGGCCTCGGCGAACGTGCCCGCCGACCTCACCGAGCCGCAGGCGAGTGCCTCCTCCACGACGACGAGGGCACCGCGCGACACCAGGAACCCCACCGCCCTGCCGGCCCGGTCCGGCACCGGCGCGCGGGTCGTGTACTCGGTGGACGACGACCGGGTCTGGCTGGTGACCGAGGACGGCAGGTCCACGCACACCTTCCAGGTCACGCCCGGCAGCGTCGACCCGCTCCCCGGCACCTACGCCGTCACCTCCCGCTCCGGCGCGGTCACCGGCACCGACGGCACCCCCATCGAGCACGTGGTGCGCTTCACCAACGTCAAGGGCGTCTCGATCGGCTTCAGCGCGGCCGTCGACGGCTCGGCACCCGTCGTCGACCCGATCAGGAAGACGGGCGGCATCCGCGCCTCGCGGGCGGACGCGAACGCGCTCTGGAAGTTCGCGACGATCGGGCAGCGGGTCGTCGTGATCCGCTAGCGGATCGCGATCGGACTGCGGGTCGCCACGATCAGCAGCGGATCAGGCGGCTTCCCGGTGCCGGGTGTGCCGCTTGTCGACGGCCGCCGTCGCCGGGTCCGGCTCGCGCGGCGGGCGGGAGACGGCCTCCGCGGCGGCACAGGACGCCAGCAGGTCGCGCATGGACACCCCGGCGAGGGCGGAGGGCCGCGGGGCCTTGGGCTCGGTAGCCGGCATGGACGCCTCCTGAGGGCCGGGGCGGACCTAGTTAGGTAGACCTAACCAAGGGCGGGATACCATGTGACCACGCCCAGGACACCGAACGCAACATCTTGCCGACGTCTTGTCGGAACGTTCACGCGCGGCACGGTCCCGCGGCCCTCTCAGGCCGCCTACCTCGCAGGCCGCCACCGGCACGGTCCCTCCACCGGCACGCCCGGTCCACCTCAGCCCGCCAGCGCGCCCAGATCCGCCGAGGCCCAGCGCTCGCCCAGACCGGTGACCGTCACCTGCCGGACCTCGTCCGTCGTGTCGCCCACGGCCCGGTGGATGCGCACCTGGAGCCGCTCCTCGGCCAGTTCCTCGACCTTGCCCTCGCCCCACTCCACGACGATCACGGACTCGGGCAGGGACACGTCGAGATCCAGGTCCTCCATCTCGTCGAGCCCGCCGCCCAGGCGGTACGCGTCGACATGGACGAGCGGCGGCCCCTCCCCGAGGGACGGGTGGACGCGGGCGATGACGAACGTCGGTGAGGTGACCGCGCCCCGCACGCCGAGCCCCTCGCCGAGCCCGCGCGTCAGCGTCGTCTTGCCCGCGCCCAGCTCCCCGCTGAGCATCACGAGATCACCGGCGCGCACCAGTGCGGCCAGGCGTCTGCCCAGGTCCCGCATCTGCTCGGGGGAGGTGACGGTCAGCTCGGTCTCAGCCTTGCGCGCTGCTGCTGGTGCTTCCATAGCCACCCACGGTAACGCCTGCCGGTACGGCGCCCGCGCGGGTGAGCAGGTCGGCGAGCCGGTCGGTGACGACCTCCGGATGCTCCAGCATCACGAGGTGCCCGGCGTCGGGGACGAGGACCAGTTCGGCGTCCGGCAGCAGGTCGGCGATGGCCTCGCTGTGCTCGCTGGGCGTCACCAGGTCCCCGATGCCGGCCAGCACCAGCACCGGCATGTCCGTGAAGTGGGCGAGCGCCTCGGTCTTGTCGTGATCGGTGAAGGCCGGGTAGAACTCCGCGACCACGTCGATGGGCGTGCCCTCGAGCATCCGTTCGGCGAACCGGGCGACGGCCGGATCCACGTCCCGCGACGCGAACGAGTACCGCTTGATGATCCCCGCGAACAGATCGGCGGTGACCCGCCGCCCCTTCTCCACCAGCGCGGCCTGCTGCCCCATCGCCTTGAGCACGCCCGGCAGCACCCGCCGCACGGCGTTCACCCCGGCGACCGGCAGCCCGAAGTTCACCTCGCCGAGCCGCCCGGACGACGTACCGACGAAGGCGGCGGCGACGACCCGCTCAGCGATCAGCTCGGGGAACTGCGCGGCCAGCGCCATGACGGTCATCCCGCCCATGGAGTGCCCGACGAGCACGATCGGCCCCTCCGGCACGGCCGCGTCGATGACGGCCTTCAGGTCGCGCCCCAGCTGGTCTATGGTCAGCGGCTCGCCGTCCCGCAGCTGGGCCGCGCCGCGCGCGGACCGGCCGTGGCTGCGCTGGTCCCAGTGCACGGTCCGTACGACGCCCCGCAGGGCCGCCCGCTGGAAGTGCCAGGAGTCCTGGGTGAGGCAGTAGCCGTGGCTGAAGACGACGGTGACGGGGAGCGGCGACTTGCGGCCGAACAGGCGGCGCCGGCGGTTCGGCGGACCGCCCTGCGGCTCGACGTCGTCGACCTCGTAGTACAGCTCGGTGCCGTCGTCGGCGTACGCCTTGCCGGGGGTGCCGCGCAGCGCGCCGTACGGGCCCGTCGAGTCCAGGGCGAGACGGGCCTTCGCCCGCATGCCCCGCCCCACGGTCATCCGCTCCAGGGCGACTCCGGCGGCGGCGCCCGCGGCGATCACACCTATCGCGGCGCCCGCGATGCCCGTCGCCCGCCGCCAGCCGGCCCCCGTGGCGGAGGCGGCGTCGACGACCGCCGAGGCGGCACTCGCCACTGCCTCCGCGCTGCTCTCGCTCACGTACCGCTCCTCTTCACCGGGTGTCACCGGTTGTCGCCGTATGCGGGGTGACCCGCGCGCGGGTACCCGTCTGGTTCCTCGTTCGGACGAACCGCATGCACGCGAATCGCCTGCACCTGAATGGGCGTGGAAGCCCTTCAGGGCCTGGTCTCGTCCGCCTCGTCGACATAGACGCGCGGGACGCGCGATCCGATGCGCGTGACGATCTCGTAGGCGATGGTGCCCGCGGCCTGCGCCCAGTCCTCGGCGGTGGGTTCGCCGCGGTCGCCGGGGCCGAAGAGGACGGCCTCCTCGCCGGGTCCCGGTTCGTCGCCACCGAGGTCGACGACGAACTGGTCCATCGCGATCCGCCCGGCGACCGTACGCCACTTGCCGCCGATGAGGACGGGACCGGTGCCGGAGGCGTGCCGGGGGACGCCGTCGGCGTAGCCGAGGGGGACCAGGCCGAGGGTCGTCACGCCGGGGGTCGTGTAGTGGTGGCCGTAGCTGACGCCGTGGCCGCCCGGGACCTGCTTCACCAGGGCCAGCGAGGCCGCCAGCCTCATCACCGGGCGCAGCCCCAGGTCGGCGGAGGAGCCCAGCTCGGGGCTCGGCGAGACGCCGTACATGGCGATGCCCGGCCGGATCAGGTCGAAGTGGGTCTCGGGGAGGGTGAGCGCGGCCGGCGAGTTGGCGATGTGCCGCACCTCGGGCCGTACGCCCCGCTCCTCGGCGTACGCCAGCATCTCGCGGAAGCGGGTGAGCTGGGCGGCGACGGAGGGGTGGCCCGGCTCGTCGGCGCAGGCGAAGTGGGACCACAGGCCGGTGATCCGGACGAGGCCGTCACGCTCGGCGCGCAGCGCCTCGGCGACCAGGTCGGGCCAGTCGGCGGGCTGGCAGCCGTTGCGCCCGAGGCCCGTGTCGGCCTTGAGCTGCACGCGGGCGGCCCGCCCGCGTGCAGCTCAAGG
>NZ_MUBA01000172.1 GCF_002154575.1 Streptomyces bobili | reverse complement strand
AGGGGATGGCCCCCGGCACGGCACGCACCCGTGCCGGGGGCCATCCCCTCCCGCCCCCACGGCGGGAGGGGCCCATGCAGCGACCGCACCGCAGTTGGGAGAACAAATGGCACACCGTACCCGCACCAGACGGACCCTCGGGGCCGCCGCACTGACCGCTCTGGCCACGGGGGCCGCCCTGCTCGCCGTACCGGCGCAGGCCGAGGCCGCCGCGTCCGTGACCGTGCAGCCCGACCCGTCGTACCAGCAGGAGAAGTTCGAGGGCTGGGGCACCAGTCTCGTCTGGTTCGCCAACGCGACCGGCGACTATCCGCCGGAGATACGCGAGAAGCTGGCGAAGCTCCTCTTCGGCGACGACGGGCTGGCGCTCAACATCGCCCGTTACAACATCGGCGGCGGCAACGCCCCGGACGTCAAGGACTACCTGCGCGCCGGCGGCGCGGTCGAGGGCTGGTGGAAGGCGCCCGCGGGCACCACCCGCACGGACACCGACTGGTGGAGCGCCGACGACCCGGCCGACTGGAACAAGGACGCCGACGCCGCCCAACGCTGGTGGGTCGACCGGATCAAGAACGACATCGACCACTGGGAGACGTTCAGCAACTCCCCGCCGTGGTTCATGACCGTCAGCGGCTATGTCTCGGGCGGGTTCGACTCCAGCGCGGAGCAGCTCAAGCCCGAGTCCGTCGACGACTTCGCCGCCTACGTGGCCGGCGCGACCAAGCGGCTGGAGAAGGCCGAGGGCATCAAGGTCGACACGGTCGACCCGTTCAACGAGCCGAACACCAACTACTGGGGCACCCGTCTCGGTGCGGACGGCCAGCCGGTCGGCGGCCGTCAGGAGGGCGCCCACATCGGCCCCGAGGTCCAGCAGAAGGTCCTCGCCGCCCTGGCGCCGGCCCTGAAGAAGGCCAAGGTCAAGGCCGAGATCTCAGCGATGGACGAGACCAACCCGGGCATCTTCTCGACGAACTGGAACGCCTACTCGCAGGCCTCCCGCGACCTCGTCGACCAGATGAACGTCCACACCTACGGCACCGGTCAGCGCACCACCGTGCGGGACCTGGCCAAGGCGGCCGACAAGCCGCTCTGGATGAGCGAGGTCGAGGGCGACTGGGGCGACGGCCAGAGCTTCACCGACATGCGTCCGGGTCTCGGTCTCGCCCAGCAGATGGTGAACGACCTGCGCGAACTGGAGCCCAGCGCCTGGGTGTTCTGGCAGCCGGTCGAGGACCTCGACAACATGAAGCCGGGCGGCGAGTCCGCGAAGGGCGGCAACTGGGGCAGCATCCAGCTCCCGTTCAGCTGCACCTCGGCGGACACGCTGGAGTCCTGCCCGATCCTCACCAACACCAAGTTCGACACCGCGCGCAACTTCACGCACTTCATCAAGCCCGGCGACAAGCTGATCAGGACGAACGACACCTCCAGCGCCGCCGCGGTCACCGCGAACGGCAAGGGCGCCTCGCTCGTCCACGTCAACAGCACGACCGAGGCCCGTACGGTCACGATCGACCTGTCGAAGTTCCGCAAGGTAAGCAAGAACGCGACCGTCACCCCGGTGGTCACCAGCGCCGACGGCAAGCTCCAGCCGCAGGCGCCGATCGCCGTCGGCGACCGCAAGGCCACCTTCACCGTGCCCGCCCAGTCGGTGACCTCCTTCACCGTCAAGGGCGTGTCCGGCGTCGCCAAGGACGCCCCGCTGATCCGCAAGGGCCACACCTACACGCTGACCGGTGTGCAGAGCGGCAAGGCGGTCACCGTCGCCGCGAACGGCACCAGCCTGGTCCTCGGCACCGGCAACGGCACGGCGGCCCAGCAGTGGCAGCTCGACGCCCGGTACGGCGAGACCGGCGCCCGCCAGCGCTACGTGTTCGCCAACCCGGCCGAGGGCAAGCGACTGGCGGTCCGCGACAACGTGCCCGTGGTCGAGCCCGACACGGGTGAGCGCGACCCGGCCACCGAGTGGGTCATGTCGACCACCGGTGACGGCACCTGGACCCTGGTGAACCCGGCCACCAGCCGGGTCCTGGAGGTCGGCGGCCAGGCGACGAACGAGGGCGCCGCCGTCACCACCTGGCAGCCCAACTCCGGTTCCAACCAGCGCTGGAGGGTCACGGACGTGACTCCGTAGCCTCCTGTCGCTCCGCTCTCTCCGCCCGCATCGCGATCCTCGTGATGCGGGCGGAATGCTGTGCGGGGACGGATGCCGGAACGGGTGCGGGGACCGGTGCCGGTGCCGGTGCCGGTGCCGGTGCCGGTGCCGGTGGGGTCATGCCGTTGAAGAGGTCGGTGTGCTTCCACAGCACGCCGTAGTCCTCCTCGTGCAGACAGATCGCGTTCCTGACGATGCGGGGGCGGCCCTCGCGGTTGGTGGACTCCTCGCTGGACGTCCCGTATCCGCGGTTGGCGGACAGCTTCACGATGGTCGTGTTGCTGGCCGGGTCGACGTAGACGAACTGGTTGTAGACGCCGATCGCGCTGAACTCGCCGCGGTCCCCGGCCGGGATCCACCACTGGTAGCCGTAGCCCAGGCCGAAGTGGTGCCCGCCGACCAGGGGCCGGCCGGGCCCCAGATGAGAGGCGGCGACGGTCACGGAGTCGCGCACCCAGTCCGCCGGGACGATCTGCCGGCCCTGCCACACGCCACCGTTGCGGTAGAGCTCGCCGAGCCTCACGAAGTCGCGGGCGGTCAGGTTGAGGCCGGCGAAGGACAGCTCCGTGCCCGCGGGGTCCACGATCCAGTAGCCGGGCTCGGCCATACCGAGGGGCTCGCACAGCTTCTCCCGCATGTAGTCCGCGACCGAACGTCCGGTGGCCCGTGCCACGAGAGCCCCCAGCACCTGTGTCTCGCCCGAGTTGTAGCGACAGAGAGTGCCTGGCTCACTCTCGCGGACCATGGTGGCGACAAAGTCGTCGAGCGTTCCGCCGATGCCCAGCACGGCCACGGTGAGCAGGGAAACGGACCGGCTCGCGGCTGACCTGACCGGCGACGGTTACCGCGCAGGAGAACTGCACGCATGCTGTTCGGTGCCGTTCTCCCATCCCGTTGAGCAGTTGGGGACGGGGACCGGGGAGGTGGGCGGGTGCCAGGTGAGAATCCAGCCGGCGGTAAGTGCCGCCGCGCCGCCTGCCAGGGCGATCGCGCAGCCTGTTCCGACGCCTGCGGCCACCGCGCCGAAGCAGGCAGGGCCGACGCCTTGCAGCGTCATGCTGCCGGAGCCGAGCAGGCCGAAGGCCTGGCCCTGGCCCTCCTGCGGCAGGGCGTCCAGGAACGGCCGTTGCAGGCCGAGGCCGTAGGCGAATCCGAAGCCGCAGAGCAGCAGCAGACAGGACGAGACGCCCACTCCGGGTTCGGCGGCGAAGCCGAGCAGCGGCAGTCCCATCAGCGCGGTCAACGGGACCACCGGTCGCTCGCGGGTGGGTGGCCGGAGGAGTCGGCCCACCAGCAGGTCACCGACGATCATGCCGACCGGCAGGCAGCCCATCAGCACCGCGTACCAGCCGGGCGCGAAGTGGTGTCCTCCGGCGTAGGCGACGAGCAGGCTCTCCCGCCCGCTACGAACAGGCCGGTACCGTCCACGGTCTTTGCCGGTGCGGGTGTCGGTGTGGTGGTCATCGCGGCAGGGTCTGGGTGACGCGCCACAGGCGGCGGGGCAGCTCGCCTTCCTCGAAGGCGTGGACCTCGGCGAGGGTCCAGCCGTCGGCGAGGGTGTCGACCAGTTGGCGGGGGAAGAAGTGCACGGCGAAGCCGCCGTGCTCGTAGATGTCGTCGCCGTGCGCAGTGCCGGCGCCGTAGTGCGCGTCGCCGGTGTGCCGGACCGTGTAGACGAAGGAGCCTCCCGGCCGCAGTACGCGGCGGATCTCGTCGACCACCGCCTGGATTTCCTTGGTGGACAGGGCCATGCAAAGCAGCATGTGCGCGAAGACGCCGTCGACTGAGGCGTCCGCGAGGGGCAGAGGGGTGCGCACGTCGTGCTCCATGGTGCTCACCTGGTCCGCGACGTTCTGGTCGCGGGCGGCCTGCCGGAGCTGTTCCAGGCCGGTGGCGGAGAAGTCGGTGGCCTGGACGATGAACCCTTCCCGGGCGAGGAACAGGGCGTCGCGGCCGTGGCCGGCGCCGAGTTCCAGCACGTTGCGGCTCCCGGACGCCCGGAAGACGGTGGCGGCGTGGCGTACGGGTGCGCTGGGCTCCTGCCCGTACATGCCGGGGTGGGAGCCGTAGGTCTGCTGCCAGTGTGCGCGCTGGGCTTTGGCCAGCTCCCGCTCGGGGCCGTTCATGCCTGCCTGCTCCTCTCGCTCCCGGCCGGTGCCGGGTTGTCCGCTGGCCAGCCTAGGTCCGGGGCCGGGGCGCCTTGATCGGGCACCGTGGCCGGTGCGGGAGCGGGTCACCGCTGGCCCGCTTCGATCTGGCGGGGCAGGGCGCCTGAGCGCAGTTCCCGCAGGTCGGGGATGTGGTTGTACAGGGTGCCCGGGGAGACGCCGAGGAGCTTGGCGATGGAGGTGATGGAGCGGCCGGGGTCGGGCAGCAGGTCGCGGGCGGCGCGGATGACTTCGTCGGTGGCGACGCTGGGGCGCCCGCCGACGCGGCCGCGGGCACGGGCGGCGGCCAGGCCCTCGTTGGTGCCGATGACGATGAGTTCGCGGATGAACTCGGCGAGGGCGGCGAAGACGTGGAAGACGAGCCGGCCGCCGGGGGTGGTGGTGTCCAGGTTCTCGTGCAGCGAGGTGAAGCCGATACCGCGCTCGCGGAGTTCGGCGACCATGTTGATGAGGTCCTGGAGGCTGCGGCCGTAGCGGTCGAGCGAGGGGACGACGAGGGTGTCGCCCGGGGCGAGGAAGGCGTGGCACGCCTTCAGTTCGGGGCGGAGGGCGTTCTTGCCGGACTTCTTGTCCGCGAAGATCGTCCGGCATCCGGCGGCAGTGAGCGCGTCGAGTTGCCGTTCGAGCTTCTGCCCGCCGGTGGACACCCGGGCGTATCCGATCTTGATTTCGGTGCGGACGAGCGGTTCGGCGACGAGGAGGTCCGGTTCGTCGGCCGGTTCGAGGGCGGTCACGGCCCCGGATCATGTCAGAAAAGGGTGGTCCGGGGTTGTTGAACGACTCCGGTTTTTGAAGGTGTTTTTGAAGGCCCTGGGGGGAGGCGGCCGCCATATCAACGTCCGTTAGTGTGTCGATGCGTCGTCCGCCGTGTGGTGCGTGCCGTGGGGAAGACGCGCGTGTTCGTGTTCCTGCCCCTCCTTGGCTGAAGGCTCATGACGAAGAACCTGAAGATCTCTCTCGCGCTGGTCGCCGTGGTCGCGGCGATCGTTGCTGCGTTGCTGGCGGCCAACCGCACGCCGGATGTGTCTAGGGATGCGTCGGATTCCGGCGGGGGCGAGGCGGCTGATGCCTCGGTGCTGGTCCGCCCGGACAGTCACCGGCTGTCGGCGGCGAAGGACGGCAAGGTGACGGTCGTGGAGTTCCTGGACCTCGAATGCGAGTCGTGCCGGGCGGCGTTCCCCGTGGTGGAGCAGCTGCGTGAGGAGTACGAGGGCCGGGTGACGTTCGTGATGCGGTATTTCCCGATCCCCAGCCACAAGAACGCGGAGCTGGCGGCGCGCGCGGTGGAGGCCGCCGCCGCGCAGGGCAAGCTGGAGGCGATGTACCAGAAGATGTACGAGACCCAGGAGAGCTGGGGGGATCAGCAGGTCTCGCACGAGAAGACCTTCCGCGGCTTCGCGCGTGAGCTGGGGCTGGACATGAAGAAGTTCGAGGCGGACTGGAAGGACCCGGCCACCGCGAAGCGGGTGGAGAAGGACCGCCAGGACGGCCTCGCGCTGGGGGTGCAGGGCACGCCGACGTTCTTCATCAACGGCCAAAGGCCACAGATCCAGTCGGAGGCAGATTTCAAGGCCGCCATCGAGGCGGAACTGGCCAAGTGACCGCGCCCACGACACCCAGCGCAGGTCCGGCCCAGGACGCGCGGCCGGCGGTGCCGGTGGGGCAGCGTCTGGTGGCGGCGGTGCTCACGATCGGCGGCGCGGTCGGGTTTCTGGCCGCGTTCACGCTGACGGTGGAGAAGATCGCCCTGCTGAAGGACCCGTCCTACAGCCCCTCGTGCAGCATCAACCCGGTCCTCAGCTGCGGGTCGGTGATGACCACGGCGCAGGCGGAGGTGTTCGGCTTCCCCAACCCGCTGCTGGGCATCGCCGGCTTCGCCGCTGTGACCGCGCTGGGGGTGGTGCTGCTGACCGGGGTGATCCTGCCGCGCTGGATGTGGTGGGGCCTTGAGGCCGGGGTCGTCTTCGGTGTGGCGTTCGTCCACTGGCTGATCTTCCAGAGCCTGTACCGGATCGACGCCCTGTGCCCGTACTGCATGGCCGTGTGGACGGTGATGATCCCCCTCTTCTGGTACACCACCGTGCACACCCTCACCCGTGGGTATCTGCCCGTGCCCGCAGGCGTGCGCCGTGCTGCCGACGCGGTGGCCGCCTACCACGGCGTGGTTCTCACCGCCTGGTACCTGATCATCGTGGTGCTGATCCTTCAGCGGTTCTGGCTGTACTGGACCACCCTCGTCTGACCCGCCCGCCGCTGACCGCTCCGATCGGAAGAACACTGCTGTGAAACGCCTCCTGCAGATGGCCCTGCTCGCCCTCAGCGGACTGAGCCTGCTGCACGCGGCGCTCTTCACCGACATTTTCCTCAGATACGTCAAGCCGGGCATGCGCCCCCTGCTGATCGCCTCGGGGGTGCTCCTGCTCCTGCTCGCAGCGGCGGAAGCCTGGTCGCTGCGCAGGACCGGCAAAGCCCAGGAGCCGGACGAGGAACATCAGCACGACGACGGCGGAAATCACTGTCACGATCACTCCGGTGTGCCCCGCGTCGCGTGGCTGCTGTTCCTTCCCGCGCTGAGCCTGCTGTTCTTCGCTCCGCCGAGCCTGGGCGCCTACACCGCCCGCCAGGCGCCCCCCAAACCCATCGCCCAGCAGGACGCGTTCGATCCGCTGCCTTCTGTCTCGCCGCTGCCGATGACACTTGGTGACTTCACCCGCCGCGTCCAACAGGACCGCGGGCAGGCCATCAAGGAACACAGTGTCCAGATGACCGGCTTCGTCACCCCCGGCGAGGAGGGCAAGGGCTGGGACCTGACCCGCCTCATGATCAACTGCTGTGCGGCGGACGTGCAGTCCGTCAAGGTACGGATCCACCAGGCCAAGGCCCTGCCCGCCGACACCTGGGTGACGGTGGTGGGGACCTGGCACGCGGGCGGAACCCTCGGGACGAACTCCGCCCCGGTCGCGCTGGACGCCCACACGGTGAAGAGGGCCGACAAGCCCACCAACGCGTACATGGATGCCCTTACCCTGCCGCTTTCCGACACCGGTGCCGCCCCGGGGCGGAAGGAGGGCTGAGTCGTGCAGGTCGCCGCGGGTCTTGAGTCCGCCGTGCTGACCGGGTCGCTGCTGCTGGCGCTGCCGGTCGCCGCGCCGGCCGGGGGCGGTGTCGTTCTTCTCCCCGTGCGTGCTGCCGCTGGTGCCGGGTTACCTGTCCTACGTCACCGGGACCACCGGAGCCGATCTCGCCGACGCCCGGCGCGGCCGGTCATGCGGGCCGGCGGCATCATGATGATCGCCACCGGCCTGCTGATGGTCACCGGTATCTGGAGCCACCTGATCAGCCAGATGCAGTCCTGGACGGCCGGCTACACCATCGGCACCATCGGCGTCTGACCCCGCCTCGGCCAGGGCACTGAACGACCAAGTAAAGGAATGAGACGTGGACGTGAGCGAGGAGCAGGGCGACTCCTGCGACCTGCTGTGCCTGGACCTGCCGGTGGCCGAGGCCATCCGCAGCCGTATGCCTGCCCTGCCTGGACTTGAGACGGCCGCCGCAGCCGCCAAGGCCCTGGCCGACCCCACCCGCCTGAAGGTGGCAGCGGCCCTGGCCGAAGGCGGCGAGCTGTGCGTGTGCGACCTGGCCTGGGTCATCGGCCAGGCCCAGAACCTCGTCTCCCACCACCTGCGCCAGCTGCGCCAGGCCGGCCTGGCCGCCTCACGCCGGCAAGGCCGGCTGGTGATGTACACGCTCACCGACCGCGGCCGCGCCCTGACCCACGCCGTCCTCGACCCCGCCCCGACCGCCAGCCCCACGAATCGGACCTGACACCCGCCATGCACCGCACTCGCGCTCGTCGCCTGCCCGCCACCGCCATCGTCGCCGCGGCCCTCCTGGCCGGCTGCGGTACATCCGGCGCCCACCACGAAGCCGCCGACAAGCCCGCCGCGATCTCAGCCGAGAGCCACTCCCCCTACCGCGGCACCGCAGTGGACCCCGGCTTCGCCAAGCCGGACCTGGTGCTGACCGGCACCACCGGCAAGCCCTTCGACCTGCGCCGCCAGACCGCGGGCAAGACCACGCTGGTCTTCTTCGGCTACACCAACTGCCCCGACGTGTGCCCCACCACCATGGGCGACATCGCGACCGCCCTGGCCAAGCAGCCCCAGAGCGTGCGCGACAACACCGAAGTCGTCTTCGTCACCACCGACCCCGAACGCGACACCCCCAAAAGCCTGGGCAAGTGGCTGAAGTCCTTCGGCCCTAACTTCACCGGCCTGTCCGGCGACCTGGCCAAGGTCAAGAAGGCCGCGCTCAGTGTCGGCATCTCGGTGGAAGACCCCAAGAAGCACCACGACGGCACCGTCACCTCCGACCACGGCACCCAGGTCATCGCCTTCACTCCGAAGGACAGCCAGGGCCGGGTCGTGTACACCAGCGGCACCACGGTCGACGACTTCGCCCACGACCTGCCGCTACTGGCCAAGAACGCCCGCTGACGCTGCGCGGCGTACTCGTCAGCCGAACCGGCGGTCAGCCACCACCAAACCGGGAGTACAGGATTCCCTGAATTCAGGAATCTCTGTATGGTCGTGGTGTGCTGACTGTTGCCTCCGACATCGAGGTGCTGGCCCGGTTCGGCCGCGCGCTCGCCGACCCGATCCGCTGCCGCATCCTGCTCGCCCTGCGCGACGCCCCCGCCTACCCCGCCGACCTCGCCGACGCGCTCGGGATCTCCCGTACCCGGCTGTCGAACCACCTGGCGTGCCTGCGCGACTGCGGCCTGGTCGTCACCGTCCCCGACGGCCGCCGCACCCGCTACGAACTCGCCGACGAACGCCTCGGCCACGCCCTGGACGATCTGCGCACCGCTGTGGTGGCCGTGGAGACCGACCGCACCTGCGTGGATGCCGCGACGAAGGGCTGCTGCTGACCATGACCGCCGAGATATCGATATCCCTCGGACCGTCCCCGGCCCGCCGCGAAGCGCTCGCCAAGCGCATACGCCTGCTGGTCGCCGCGACCATCACCTACAACGTGATCGAGGCGATCGTCGCCATCACCGCCGGCACGATCGCCTCCTCCACCGCTCTGCTCGGCTTCGGCCTCGATTCGATCATCGAGGTCTCCTCAGCCGCCGCCGTCGCCTGGCAGTTCTCCGCCCGCGACCACGCCGTACGCGAAGCCCGCGAGCAGCGCACCCTGCGGATCATCGCCATCTCGTTCTTCGCCCTCGCCGCGTACGTCAGCGTCGACGCAGTCCGCGCCCTACTGGGAACCGGCGAGGCCGAACGCTCCATCCCCGGCATCGTCATCGCCGCCCTGTCTCTGGCGATCATGCCGTTCCTCTCCTTCGCCCAGCGCAAGGCCGGACGCGAACTCGGCTCAGCTTCCGCGGTCGCGGACTCCAAGCAGACCCTGCTGTGCACGTACCTGTCGGCCGTGCTCCTGGTCGGTCTGGTTCTCAACGCCACCCTCGGCTGGTCCTGGGCCGACCCGATCGCCGCCCTCGTCATCGCCGCCATTGCCGTCAAGGAAGGCCGCGACGCCTGGCAGGGCAAGGGATGCTGCGCGCCCTCGGCCGCCGCAGCGGTTCCGTCCACCAGCTCCGAGACGGACGCGTGCGGCTGCCGCCCCGGCTGTGACTGCTGCAACTGACCGCCCGCCAGCCAGTAGGGGAGGTCGGCATGGAGTCGGTTGTGGTGGGTGGGGTGCGGATCACGTTCGAGCGGGTGGGGTCCGGGCCGGTGGTGGTGCTGGTCGGCGGGACGGGACTGCCACCGGTGGCGTGGCAGCTGTCGGGTCTCTGCAGTGGGTTGGTGGAAGCCGGATTCGAGGTGGTGACGTACGCGGCGCGCGGGGTCGCGCCGTCGGACGCGCCGCCCGCCCCGTACGCGATGGCCGATCTGGCCGGTGACCTGGCAGGGCTGATGGATCACCTGGAAGTCCGGGACGCGGCGGTCGTCGGGTACTCGCTGGGCAGCTTCACTGCGGAGCTCCTCGCGCGGATACGCCCGGACCTGGTCGGTGCCCTGGTGCTGATGGCGGGGGCCGGCCCGCTGACTGGTGTGGTGGACGCGGTACTGGAAGCGGAGGCGGAACTCATCGCGCTGCTGGGACATCTGCCGCCGGCGTTCGCGGCGTTGCAGACGCTGCTGAGCACGCTGGCACCGTCGGTGCTGCGCGACGACGGCGAACAGGTCGCTGCCTGGCGGGAACTGCTGGGAGGCATGGAAGGGGTGTGGGCCTCGCCCGACGGCGAGGCGGGACAGTCGGCGGCCTCCCTCGGCTGGCTGCGCGATGCGGACGTATGACCGCGCTCGCCCGGATCCCGGTCCGCACGTCGGTGGTGGCCTTCGAGCACGACCTGCACTTCCCCCCGCACACCGGACAGGCAGCGGCGGACAGCGTGCTTCAGAGGGACACCCGCACTGCTCTGCCAGCGGCAGAACCCCGGCCGGACCGGGCTCGACGATCACTACAGTCCAGTCTCATGACGGCGATGACGACGATGACGACGCGTACGGTCGAGTATCCGGCCGACGGTTTGACGATGATCGGGCACCTGGCGTTACCGGCCGGTGTCGACCGCCGGCCCGCGGTGCTGCTCGGACCGGAGGGCATGGGGCTCAGCGACGTCGAGCGCCGCCGGGCCGATGCTCTCGCCGAGCTGGGATACGTAGCGCTGGCCTTCGACCTTCACGGCGGGCGCTATCTGGGCGACCCCGAGGAGATGCTGGCCCGTTGCCTGCCGCTGCTCGCCGACCCCGACCGGATGCGGGGTATCGGCCATGCGGCGCTCGACGTGCTGCGCGCCGAACCGCGGACCGACCCCGACCGGATCGCCGCCGTCGGCTACGGCACCGGGGGCGCCGTCGGGCTGGAACTCGGGCGCGACGGCGTCGACCTGCGCGCGATCGGGACAGTCAACGCAACCACCACGGGCCGACCGGGCGAGGCGGCGCGCATTCGCTGCCCGGTGTGGGCCGGGGTCGGGTCGGAAGACCCGATCATGCCGCCCGCACAACGGGACGCGTTCACCGCCGAGATGCAGGCCGCGGGCGTCGACTGGCGCCTCACGGTCTACGGCGGCGCCTTGCACGCCTTCCACCACCCGCCGGTCGACCACCCCACGGTCCCCGGCGTCGGCCACCACCCACAGCACGCGCAGCGAGCCTGGCGCGACATCGTCGACCTGCTCGCCGAGTGCCTGCCCGTGACGCAAGATCTGCGGGCATGACCCGGGCAAGCGGCCTGGCGCCGGGCGCGGTCCGCGTCGACTACTTGCCCGGCAGCAGTTTGTGCCCCGCGGTGAGGCGGGACGTGGTGCCGTCCTCACCGATGCGGCGGAGTCTGCCGACGCCGTCGTACTTGCGGGCGTTGATGAGATAGGCCAGGCCGATGACGGGGAGAAAGATCCCGGCCATGCCGGTGTAGCCGTACCAGGAGGCGTTGTCCGGGTCCGTGTCGAGGTCCGGGCCGTCCGGCTGCATGGCGACGCCGAAGGTCAGCCAGAGCAGCAGGGCGGCGAGGGCCAGGCCGACGAGGCCGAGGACGAAGAAGAGGACTCGCCTGGCGTGGGTGCGGTCACGGCTGTGGACGGTCACCAGGAACTGCCGGCCGCACGCCCCGCAGACGATTCTGCCCGTACCGCTGCCCTCCGCGGGCCGCATGGGAAGCGGCTGGATCCGGTGATTGGTGACCACCACCGCGACCCCTTTCGCACTCAGCATGTGGGCGAACATCGTTCTCGGCTGATCCATGACGATGCTGCTTCCGAACGCCATCTGGCGCCCCCCTCTGGAGAGTTGCCCCCGAACAGACGGCAATCATGCCCCTCGGAGGTACCACCGAATCGCCCTGGGTGGACACTTGTGCGACACAAGTGCGCTGGGGGGTTCTGTCGCCTGGTTCCGATCCAGGGCGCGGGCCGGCTCCACCGGGCGGGCCGCGGGCGTCACCTTCTGAACGCAGCGGTGATCGCGGCGAGTCGGCCGCGGTCACCGCTTGAAAAGTTTCCTGCTTCACGGGGCTTGCCGGACCAGACAGGTCATCAGTTAAATCAAGTCGTGAACTAAGCGGCCGTCACGCCGGCTCGGCGCACGTTCCGGCTCGTCTCCGCGTCATCCGCACCGCACGCGTCCGTATCCACCCGCACTCACCCCCGCAGGGACCCGCATGAGACTCAGATCCCTGGGTGTCGCGCTCGCCGCCACGGCAGCGTTGCTCACCCTCCCGACGACCCAGCCGTCCGCGGCGGCGGCCGACACGCTGCTCTCCCAGGGCCGGACCGCCACCGCGTCCTCGACCGAGAACGCCGGCACCGCCGCCGCCCTGTCCGTGGACGGGAACGCCGGCACCCGGTGGTCCTCCGCCGCCACCGACGCGCAGTGGCTCCAGGTCGATCTGGGCGCCACCGCCACCGTCACCCAGGTGGTGCTCCAGTGGGAAACCGCCTACGGAAAGGACTACCGGCTCCAGATCTCCGCGGACGGCAGTACCTGGACCGACCTGAGGACGGTCACCGGCGGCGACGGCGGCACCGACACGCACGCCGTGTCCGGCCAGGGCCGTTACGTCCGAATGCAGGGCGTGCAACGGGCCACCGCCTGGGGCTACTCGCTCTGGGAGTTCCAGGTCTTCGGCACCTCCGGCGGCACCGGTCCCACCACGTGCGACACGGCGAACGCCGCGCAGGGCAAGCCCGCTTCGGCCTCCTCCACCGAGAACGCCGGGACCCCCGCCTCCGCCGCGTTCGACGGCGACGCAGGCACCCGCTGGTCCAGTCAGGCCGCGGACCCGCAGTGGGTTCGGGTCGACCTGGGCTCGGTCCGGGAACTGTGCGGGATCGACCTGAGCTGGGAGGCCGCCCACGCCAAGGACTTCCAGATCCAGGCCTCCGCGGACGGTCAGACCTGGAACACCCTGCGCAGCGTGACCGACGCGACCGGCGGGACGGCGCGCTACGACGTCAGCGGCTCGGGCCGCTATGTGCGGATCCACGGGACCACCCGCGCCACGCCGTACGGCTACTCGCTGTGGGAGGTCGCCGTCCACACCGGCACCGGCGGCACGCCCCCGATCGAGGGCGGCGGTGACCTCGGGCCGAACGTCATCGTCGTGGACCCGAACACCGCGAACCTCCAGCAGAAGTTCGACCAGGTCTTCGCCCAGCAGGAGTCGAACCAGTTCGGTTCCCAGCGCTACCAGTTCCTGCTGAAGCCCGGCACGTACAACGGCATCAACGCCCAACTGGGCTTCTACACCTCGATCTCCGGTCTCGGCCTCAACCCCGACGACACGCAGATCAACGGTGACATCACCGTCGACGCGGGCTGGTTCAACGGCAACGCCACCCAGAACTTCTGGCGTTCGGCGGAGAACCTCGCCATCCGCCCCGTCAACGGCACCGACCGGTGGGCGGTGGCGCAGGCCGCGCCGTTCCGCCGGATCCACGTCCAGGGCGGCCTCAACCTGGCGCCCAACGGGTACGGCTGGGCCTCCGGCGGCTACATCGCCGACTCGAAGATCGACGGCACCGTCGGGCCGTACTCCCAGCAGCAGTGGTACACCCGCGACAGCTCCGTCGGCGGTTGGACCAACGGCGTGTGGAACATGACGTTCACCGGTGTCCAGGGCGCCCCGGCCACCAACTTCGACACCGGCCCGTACACCACGCTGGACACCACGCCGGTCTCCCGCGAGAAGCCCTTCCTCTACCTGGACGGCTCCGAGTACAAGGTGTTCGTGCCGGCCAAGCGGACGAACGCGCGCGGGGTGTCCTGGCCGGCCAACGCGGGCGGCTCCTCCCTCCCGCTGAGCCAGTTCTACGTCGTCAAGCCGGGCGCGACGGCCGCGACCATCAACGCCGCCCTCGCCCAGGGCCTGCACCTGCTGTTCACGCCCGGCGTCTACC
This sequence comes from Streptomyces bobili, assembly GCF_002154575.1. Lineage (GTDB taxonomy): Bacteria > Actinomycetota > Actinomycetes > Streptomycetales > Streptomycetaceae > Streptomyces > Streptomyces bobili. The sequence continues at coordinate 3,340 of NZ_MUBA01000172.1, read as the reverse complement.
ACCTCGACCGGGCGATCGAGGTGAACCGCGCCGACACGGTCGTGCTGGGTCTGGGGCTGGCCACGCTCGTGCCCGACGGCGGTGTCGACGCGATGCACGTGGCCGACGTCGACGGCGTCCGGCTGGCCGGATTCCTCATCGACGCGGGCGCCGTCCGCTCCGACGCGCTGCTGCGGATCGGCCCGGCCGGTTCGATCGCCGACCACGCGGCCAACCCCACCACCATGCAGGACGTGTTCGTGCGCATCGGCGGGGCCGGTCCCGGCCTGGCCACCGACTCGGTGGTCGTCAACAGCGACGACGTGGTCATCGACCACACCTGGATCTGGCGCGCCGACCACGGCGAAGGCGTCGGCTGGGAGACCAACCGGGCCGACTACGGCCTGCGGGTCAACGGCGACGACGTCCTCGCCACCGGCCTGTTCGTGGAGCACTTCAACAAGTACGACGTCGTCTGGAACGGCGAACGCGGGCGGACGATCTTCTTCCAGAACGAGAAGGCGTACGACGTCCCGAACGCGGCCGCCGTCACCCATGACGGCATCGTCGGCTACGCGGCCTACAAGGTGGCCGACACGGTGAACACGCACGAGGCCTGGGGGCTGGGCAGTTACTGCAACTTCACGTCCGACTCCTCGATCGTGCAGCACCACGGCTTCCAGGTCCCGGTGAAACCCGGTGTGAAGCTGCACAGCCTCCAGGTGATCTCCCTGGGCGGCAAGGGCCAGTACGCGCACGTCGTCAACGACACGGGCGCGCCGACCTCGGGCTCGGACACCATCCCGTCCAAGATCACGCAGTTCCCGTGAGCTAGGTAGGGCCAGGGCGTGACCACTTGCCGGTACGGCGGCCAGATCAGCCGTACCGGCAGGTCCGACCGGGGCCTCGCGTCGTCAAGGGCCGGGCTCAGTCCTCGGCGGCACGGGCCAGGACGTCCGTGACCTGCCGGTGGACGACCCCCCTGGCCTCGGCGGGCAGGGCGCCGAACTCCGTGCGGTCCAGGGCTCGCAGTGCCTCGTCGGGACCGGTCTCGCACGGAACGCTCTCGCTGAGCACCTCGTAGCCGTCGCGGGCGGCGACCCGCAGCAGCCTGCGGCCGTCGCCGTCGGCGTGGACGGCGGTCGCCACCACGAAGGGCGGCGGGCCGCCGGCGTCCGCGGGAACCTTGTGGTAACCGCTCACGACGGGTTCGCGCCAGCGCAGGCCGAGCAGAACGTGACGCTTGGCCACGACCTCGGCGAGATCGGTCTCGTACACCCGGTCGGGTTCGAGCACCGTGGCCCGTGCGTCCAGGACGAGGGCGGCGGGCAGCAGACACCGCAGGGTGCTGCCGACGATGTTGCCGCCGACGGTGGCCGTCCTCCGTACGGCTCCGGTGCCGACGGTGGCGGCGGCCCGGCGCAGTACCTCCGGCACGTCGCCGTCGATGCGGTGCAGCACCACGGCCGCTCCGAGCGTCCCGCGCCCGACCGCGTTGGCCGCGGGCAGGTCACGCAGCGACATGGCCAGTTCGGGGAATCCGTCCCGCTGCCAGCCGGCCCACACGAGCGTGGCCCCGCCTATCGGTACAGCACCCTCAGCGAGGCATTCCTGCGCTTCGGATATGGAGGTGGGAAGACGCAACAACACGGCGACCGACCTGCCTTCCCGGGGAAGTGGCGGTCGACGGGGTGCGGAACCGGCGCCTCCGCCATGTGATCACTGGCAGAGCGCATTCTGCCCACGCCCGTGGGGGCGCGTACAGGGCTCACTGACGAGCCGTGTGCGCCCCTCGTTTGGGTGATGGCCGAGCACCCGCGGCGGCGGCCGTCAGCCGTGGGGCGGCGCCGGTCGGTGGACACCGGCCGGCAAACGCCGGTGGAGCCCGGCCGGGAACGTCCGCGGACACCGGACCCGCAGGACGGGCGGCGGAAATTCCGTTGCGGCCCGATTCTCCTCCCCGGACCCTGCCCTCATGTCCTACGTCCTTCGTTCGGCCACCCTCGCCGACGCGCCCGCCGTCACCGACCTGCTCAACGCGGTCGACCTGATCGAGATCGGCCGGCCCGAGACCGACCTGCACACCGTCGAGGCCGATCTGTTGCACCCGGAGACCGACCTCGCCCAGGACTCCTGGCTCGCCCTCGACGGGGACCGCCCGGTGGCCTACGGCCTGCTCTGGGACGAGTCGTCCGGCGAGCGCGTCGACATCGACCACTACGTCCTGCCCGAGCACCAGGCGGCCGGCCGGCTCCTGCTGGAGGCGATGGAGGCCAGGGCGCTGCGCAAGGCCCACGAGAACGGTTGCGCGCGAGCGGTCGTCCACCTCCACCTCAACGTACGGCCCACCCTCGACACCGAGGTGCTCCGTGGCCGCGGCTGGTACGTCGTACGCCGCTACCACGTGTTGCGCCGTCCCCTGGACCGGGCCGCCGACCTCACGCCCGTGCCGCCCGCCGGTGTGCGGGTGCGGGCCTGCGCCGACGAGGCAGACCGCAGGCGGGTGCACGAGCTGTACCAGGCGAGCTTCGCCGACCACTTCGACTTCCAGCCGCGCGGCTACGACCAGTGGCTGCACGACGTCGACGCGCGGGGCCTCGACTGGTCGCTGGTGTGGATCGCCGCCACGGACGAACTCGGCGACACCGGTTTCCTGCTGGCGCGCGACGACCGTGAGGCCATGGGCTGGATCCGCAGCATCGGCGTGCTGCGCGAGGCCCGCGGCAGGGGTGTCGCCGGGCTGCTGCTGCGGCACGCCTTCGCGGCGTTCGCCGCGCGGGGCCGGGACACGGTCGGCCTGGGCGTGGACACCTCGAACGCCACCGGCGCACCCGAGCTGTACGCGCGCAACGGGATGACCGTGCACTACGCCGTCGACACGTGGGAGGCGGTACTGAACTGAGCGCACCGCGGCTCACTCTTGTTCAGTCCCCGAGGGCCAGCCAGGGCCGCGGATCGGCGTAGTAGCCGTCGTAGACGACCTCGAAGTGCAGGTGTGGGCCGGTGGACAGGCCGGTCGAGCCGACCCGGCCGACCGGGGTGCCGGTCCGCACGCTCTGCCCGGCGGTGACGCCGAGGACGGAGAGGTGGCTGTAGGTGGTCTCCAGCCGTTTGCCGTCGATGGTGCCGTGGTCGACGACGACACGGTTGCCGTACGCCCTGGTCATGGCCGCGAAGACGACCCGGCCGTCGCGGGCGGCGGCGACCTGTGCTCCCTGGGGCGCGCCGAAGTCCACTCCTGTGTGCAGCTTGGTCACGCCGGTGAGGGGGTGCTGACGGGAGCCGTACGGGGAGGTGATGACGAGGGTGGTCACGGGTGGGGCCAGGATCGCGTCGGCGGGGCCGCCGGCGGCCGGACTCT
>NZ_MUBA01000171.1 GCF_002154575.1 Streptomyces bobili | reverse complement strand
TGGTGCAGGGGGGGTCCTCCGAGGACGGCAAGGCGTTCGCCGCCCGGTACGCGGAGGAGCCCGCCTGCACCAGCAGCGGATAACCCTGCGGTGAGCGGGGCACGTTGAGGGCGCCCTCGACACTGAAGTACGTCCCCCGGTGCCGGGGCGGGTGGATCTTCGCGTCGTCGCCCCAGACGCCGGCCGCCTTGTCGGCGACGATCGCGTCGTCCTCCCAGCTGTCCCACAGTTTCAGCGCCACGTCGAGGAACTCGGCGGCCCGCGCGTACCGTTCGGCGTGCGCGGGCTCGGCGTCGAGCCCGAAGTTGCGGGCGGCCTCGGCGCCGGCGGTGGTGACGATGTTCCAGCCGGCCCGGCCGCCGCTGACGATGTCCAGCGAGGCGAACCTGCGGGCCAGGTTGTAGGGCGAGTTGTAGGACGTGGACGCGGTGGCGATCAGGCCGATGTGCTCGGTCGCCGTGGCCAGCGCGGTCAGCAGCGTGAGCGGCTCCAGTGCCCCGGCGGGCCGCTGCGCGACCGTCCCCCACAACTGCGGCCCGTCGGCGAGGAACAGCGAGTCGAAGGTGCCGCGTTCGGCGATCCGCGCCAGGTGGACGTAGTGCGCGAGGTCGACGTGGGCGTACGGATCGCTCTCCGGGAACCGCCAGGACGCCTCGTGGTGGCCGGTGTTCATCAGGAACGCGTTGAGGTGGAGTGTTCTCGTGGTCACTGGTGGTCCTCCGTGACGCCCAGGGCGGCGAGCAGCCGTTCGCGGTACTCGCCGAGCAGCGGGTCCCGGTACGAGCGTGGGTGCGGTCGGTCGATGGTCAGGTCGAGGCCGATACGGCCCCGGTCCAGGACGAGGACCCGGTCGGCGAGCACGATCGCCTCGTCCACGTCGTGGGTGACGAGCAGCACGGACGGCCGGTGCCGCTCCCACAGCTCCCGCAGCAGGACGTGCATCCGGATACGGGTGAGGGCGTCCAGCGCGCCGAACGGCTCGTCGGCCAGCAGCAGTTCGGGCTCGCGCACCAGCGAGCGGGCCAGCGCCGCCCGCTGCGCCTCGCCGCCGGACAACTCGTTGGGCCAGGCCCGCTCACGGCCCGCGAGACCCACCTCGGCGAGCGCCTCCCGGCCCCGCTCCTCGGCGGCCTTGCCGTCGAGCCCGAGCAGGACGTTGGCCAGCACCCGCCGCCAGGGCAGCAGCCGGGAGTCCTGGAAGACGACGGACACCCGCTCCGGGGCCGTCAGCCGCCCGCTGCCCGTCACCTCGTGGTCGAGTCCGGCGACCGCCCGCAGCAGGGTGCTCTTGCCGGACCCGCTGTGCCCGAGCAGGGCCACGAACTGCCCCGCGGGGATGTCCAGGTCGACGCCGTCGAGGACGGTACGCCCCTCGAAGGACCGGGTGAGGCCCTCCAGCCGTACGGCGGGACGGGTCGGTGCCGGACTGGTCAGTTGCTCAGTGTGCGGCGCCATGACAGCACCCTCCGTTCGATGAGACGGACCACGCTGTCGGAGATCAGGCCGAAGACGCCGTAGACGACGAGGCCGACGAGGATGACGTCCGACTGTCCGTAGTTCTGGGCCTGGAACATCAGGTAGCCGAGGCCGCTGGTGGCGTTGATCTGCTCCAGGACCACCAGCCCCAGCCACGACCCGGTCACCCCGAGCCGCAGCCCGACGAAGAAGCCGGGCAGCGCGCCGGGGACGACGATCTCGCGGATGAAGGCGAGCTTCGACAGCCCCTGCACCTCGGCGAGTTCGACGAAGCGGTGATCGATCCCGGACAGCGCGGCATGCGTGTTCAGGTAGATCGGGATGTAGACGACGATGGCGATGATCGCGATCTTGAAGGTCTCGCCGATGCCCAGCCAGAGGATGAACAGCGGGATCAGGCCGAGCGTCGGGATCGCCCGGTTGAGGTTGACCGTCCCGTCGATCAGCGCCTCCCCGGTCCGGGTCAGCCCGGACGCCAGCGCCAGCAGCACCCCGGCGGTCAGCCCGATCGCGAAACCGGACCCGGCCCGTTGCAGCGAGGTGAGGATGTCGTCGGTCAGCGTGCCGTCGGTCCACAGCCGGGCCCCGGTCTCCAGCACCGTCCAGGGCGCGGGCACGGCACCGGGGTCGAGCCGCCCGGCGGCCGAGGCGGCGGCCCACAGGGCGAGCAGCAGCAGCGGCCCGGTGAGCCGCGCGGCGGGCAGCCGCTTTCCGGGGGCGAGCCCGCGGCGGCGGGTGCGGGGCCGCTCGTCGGCGACGGCGGCGGGGGCGTGCTTCTCCGGAGGAGCGGTGGTCACGGTCGTCGTGGTCATGGCGGTCACTTCCGGTACTCGGCCGGTACGGACGCGGCGGCGATGCCCTCGAAGCGGTGGTCGAAGAGCGTGACGACGTCGAACTTCTTCACGAAGCCGCCCTCGGCGAGCAGATCGGCGGTCTCCTGCTCCCAGGAGATGGCCTCCGTCCAGCTCGGCGGGAACAACGGCTTGTTGGCGAGGGCGGTGACGGCGCGGGCCTGGGGAAGGGTCAGGTTCTGCGTCTTGACGTAGAACTCCTCGTTCCACACGTCCGGGTGCTCGTACTGCCAGACCTGGCCCTGCGCCCACCGCGGGATGTACGCGGCGACCGCTGCCGCCTTGGCCCGGTCGTTCAGCACGGAGACCGGCGCCCACAGCAGGTTGAGCAGGTCGACGACGTCGGTGGTGATCGTGCGGGCACCCTTGGACTCGTACTGCGCCAGATACGCCGGCGCCTGCGTGTTGCCCAGCGGGGCGATGTCGACCTGGCCCGACTGGAGGGCGGTCAGGAACTGGTTGCTGGTCAGCGGGACGAGGTCGACGTCGTCGTAGGCCAGGCCCGCCTTCTTCAGCGCCCGCAGCAGGACGACACCCTGTGCCTGCCCCTGCGAGAAGGCGAGTTTGCGGCCCTTGAAATCCGCGATGGAACGGATGTCGCTGCCTGGCTTGGTGGCGAAGAGATAGTTCGGCTTGCGCGTGAGGTTGATCGCGACGATCTTCGCGTCGAATCCCTGGTAATGCGCCTGGATCGGCGGAATACCCGCGTTGTTGGCGACGTCGAGGGACTTGGCGCGGAACGCGTTGATGACATCGGGACCGGCCCCGATGTTCAGCCAGCTCGACACCTTGAACGGCGGATCGGGGAGTTTCGCCAGCTTGAACTGGAGCTGCTGGACGTTCTGGTAGGAGGCGATCTTCAGGCTGGTGCCGGCCGGCACCTTGTCGGCGAGCGGGGCCGTGGAGGCCCCCTCGGACCCGGCGGCGGCACTGCTCTCGGCGCAGCCGCTCAGCCCGGCGGCAGCGGCGGTTACCCCGAGCAGCGAGGTGAGGAAGAGGCGCCGGTCGACACCGGACGCACGGGAAACGGGCATGACGGAACTCCCTGAGGGAAAGGCAGGACAAAGCGCCGTACGAAGGCGGGAAAGCGTGCGTGATTCCGGGCCGGAAACGGCCCGCGAAGGGAATTCACGCAGGAGAGGGGGAGCGCTCGGGGCGCTTCAACGCGTCAGCAACAAAGGGTGCGACAGCTCATGAGGAAGATGCTCCTGTTCCCGGACCGTTCCTGTCAACATCCGGAGTTTCTGAATTAATTACGCAGAGGTGAGGCGTCCGGGGAATCCGCCCGCAGCAGGCTCAGCGGGTCCCGGTACAGCACGTCCAGGGCCACCGCTCCGCCCGCCACCGCGAGCACCGCGTCCGGGAAACTGGTCGGCGACACCGCCGCCGCCCGCTCCGCCCCCACCTCCGCCCGCAGCGCGGCCAGACAGTCCGCCCGGAACATGGCCCCCATCTCGGTGACGACCACGCTCTCCGGGTTGAGCACGTCCAGCAGCAGCCCGGCCGCCCGCCCCGTCATCCGCGCCCGCTCCAGCAGCAGCCGTACGGCCACCGCGTCACCCTCGGCGGCGGCGGCGACCACGTGCATCGGATTCGTCCCGTCGGTCAGCCCGGCGGCGCGGGCCCGCCGGCACAACGTCCGCTCGCTCAGCTCCGCCTGGAGGCAGCCGGTGCGCCCGCAGTCGCACGGCTCGGTGCCGCCGGCCAACGGCAGATGGGCGATGGCGCCCGCCTGCGAACGCGGCCCGTGATGCACCTGATCGTGAGTGGCGAACGCCGCGTCGACCACGTTCCCGACGAACAGATGCAGCAGACTGCGGCTGCCGCGCGCCCGCCCGAACAACCGCTCCGCGTCGACCAACGCCCGCGCGTGCCCGTCCACATGGACCGGCAGGCCCGTTCGGGCGCCGACCAGCTCCCGCACCGGCACGTCCCGCCACCCCAGCAGCGGATGCTCGACGACGGTCCCCGAATCCCGGTCCACCCAGCCGCCCACGGCCACCCCCACCCCCAGCGGACGGCGGCCCGACGCCTTCGCGCACAGCCCGGCCAGCCCCTCGGCGGCCCGCGCCAGCACCCCGGCCGGCTCGGTGCCCCGGTGCTTCAACTCCCGCCGCGCCACCACCCGTCCCCGC
>NZ_MUBA01000170.1 GCF_002154575.1 Streptomyces bobili | reverse complement strand
CCCTCGAACTCGGCGGCAAGAACGCCATGCTGGTCCTCGCCGACGCCGACGTGGAGAAGGCCGCCGCCGGAGCGGTCCGCGCCTGCTTCTCCTCCGCAGGCCAGCTGTGCATCTCCATCGAGCGGCTGTACGTCCACGAGTCGATCGCCGACGCCTTCCTGGAGCGCTTCGCCGCCCGCACGAAGGCCATGCGCCTCGGCACCTCCCTCGCGTACGGCGCCGACATGGGTTCCCTCGTCGGGGAACGCCAGTTGGAGACCGTGTCCCGGCATGTCGAGGAGGCCGTCGCCAAGGGCGCCAAGGTCGTCGCGGGCGGGGTCGCCCGCCCAGACGTCGGCCCGTACTTCTTCGAGCCGACGATCCTCGACGGTGTGACGGAGCCGATGTCGGTCTGCGGCGAGGAGACCTTCGGCCCCGTCGTCTCCATCTACCGCTTCACCACGGACGACGAGGCGGTCGACCTCGCCAACTCCACGCCGTACGGCCTGAACTCCTCCGTCTGGACGAAGGACGGCAGCCGCGGCCGTGCGGTCGCCGCCCGCCTGCGCACCGGCACCGTCAACGTCAACGAGGGCTACGCGCCCGCCTACGGCAGTGTCCAGTCGCCCATGGGCGGCATGAAGGACTCCGGCCTCGGCCGGCGCCACGGTTCCGAGGGCATCCTCAAGTACACGGAGGCCCAGACGGTGGCGCAGCAGCGGCTGCTGCCGATGGCGCCGGCCCTGGGGATGAGCGACGAGAAGTACGCGGAGTTCATGAGCCGCAGCCTGCGCCTGATGAAGGCGTTCCGCTTCCGCTAGCCAGCACCCGTTCTCAATGAGGAGAGCACGTGTCACAGGAGAACTCCGCCCAGATCCGGGACGAGGACGACCCCGCCCGCCAGGACGCCGACGCCGGTGTCGACACCGGCGACACCGGCGACACGGAGGACGGCCACGACGCCTACGACTATGACGTCGTCGTCGTGGGATCCGGCTTCGGCGGTTCGGTCACCGCGCTGCGCCTCACGGAGAAGGGGTACCGGGTCGGCGTCCTGGAGGCCGGCCGCCGGTTCACCCGCGAGTCGCTCCCGAAGAACTCCTGGGACCTGAAGAACTACCTCTGGGCCCCCAAGCTCGGCATGTACGGCATCCAGCGCATCCATCTCCTCGGCAACGTCATGGTGCTGGCCGGCGCGGGCGTCGGCGGCGGCTCCCTCAACTACGCCAACACGCTGTACGTCCCGCCGAAGCCCTTCTTCGACGACCCGCAGTGGCGTCACATCACGGACTGGCAGGACGAGCTGGCCCCCTACTACGACCAGGCCAGACGCATGCTCGGGGTGCGCCTCAACCCGACGATGACCCCCTCCGACGTGCACCTCAAGGCGGCTGCCGAGCGGATGGGCGTGGGCGACACCTTCCACATGGCGCCGGTGGGCGTGTTCTTCGGGGACGGTGAGGACGCCGACGGGTCGGTCACGGCACGGCCCGGCCAGGAGGCGGCGGACCCCTACTTCGGTGGCGCGGGCCCCGCCCGCAAGGCCTGCCACGAGTGCGGCGAGTGCATGACCGGCTGCCGGCACGGCGCGAAGAACACCCTCAACGAGAACTACCTCTATCTCGCCGAGAAGGCGGGCGCCGTCGTCCACCCCCTCACCACGGTCGTCTCGGTCACCGACGACTCACGCGGCGGCTATGCGGTGGCGACCCTCCCGACCGACGACCGCCGCAGGTCCAGCGGCCGTACCTTCACGGCCCGCCGGGTCGTCCTCGCCGCCGGCACCTACGGCACCCAGACCCTGCTGCACCGCATGAAGGCGGGCCACCAGCTGCCGTACCTCTCCGACAGGCTGGGCGAGCTGACCCGCACCAACTCGGAGGCGCTGGTGGGCGCCCAGACCGACGACCGCCGCTACCGCAGGGCGACCGGACAGCCGAAGGCCGACTTCACGCGCGGGGTCGCCATCACGTCCTCGATCCATCCGGACCCCGACACCCACATCGAGCCGGTCCGCTACGGCAAGGGCTCCAACTCGATGGGCAGCCTGTCGATCCTCCAGGTGCCGTACGCGGAGGGCTCGTCGAGGGTGGCCGGCTGGCTGGCGAACGCCGCCCGCCATCCCGTCCTCGTGCTGCGCTCCCTCTCCAACCGCCGCTGGTCGGAGAAGACCATCATCGGCCTGGTCATGCAGTCCCTGGACAACTCGCTGACGACGCATCTGAAGCCGACAGGGGTGGGCAAGGGCCTGCTCACCGCGCGCCAGGGGCACGGCAGCCCCAACCCCAAGCAGATCAAGGCGGCTTCGAAGGCGGCCACAGCGATCGCCGCCGACATCAACGGCTTCGCCGGCTCCAACGTGGGCGAGCTGATGGGCACCCCGCTCACCGCCCACTTCCTCGGCGGCTGCCCGATCGGCGACTCGCGCGAGAGCGGCGTCATCGACCCGTACCACCGCCTCTACGGCCACCCCGGCATCTCGGTCGTGGACGGCGCCGCCGTCTCGGCGAACCTCGGGGTGAACCCGTCCCTGACGATCACGGCCCAGGCCGAGCGCGCCATGTCGTACTGGCCGAACAAGGGCGAGCAGGACCCGCGTCCCGCGCAGGGAGCGGCGTACGAGCGTCTGAAGCCGGTGGAGCCGCGGGACCCGGTGGTCCCGGCGGAGGCGTTCGCGGCGCTGCGGCTGCCCTTCCTGGGCATGCCGACGGTGCCGCCGAAGAAGTAGCGAGGCAGCGGAGACGGAAAAGGGACCTGCGCCCCCCTCCGAGCGCAGGTCCCTCACCTCATCCGCCGGCCTTCAGGGCCGTCGCGGTCTTAGGACTCCAGCTTGCGGCGACGCACCGCGAACACCACGCCGGCACCGGCGAGGACGGCGATGCCGCCGACGGTCCCGATGACGGGAAGCGCGGAGTTGGAGCCGGTCTCGGCCAGGTTGCCGGTGACCTCCACCGGCGTGACCTGGCTGATCTCCTTCACTCCACCGGTCTGCGGCTTGGCGTCGTTCGGCTTGCCCGCCTCCGAGCCGGCGCCGAGGATGTCGAAGAAGTAGATCCAGCCGTTCGGGTCGTCGGCGATCCAGCAGCCGCCCTCGTCGGAGTACGTGGCGAAACCGCCGGTCACGCCGAGGGAGTCCGGCACCTTGCCGCTGACGCGCAGGCGCAGCTGGTACGAGGTCGACTTGCCCGCTGCCAGCGAGAACTTGGTGAACGTGCCACCGTCGCCCGCGGCACCGGCGACGACCTTCCAGGTGCCCGTGGCCTTGTCGAGGACCTGGACGGTGATCTCGCCGGAGTATTCCTCCTCGTCGTCCCAGCCGATCGCGGCGACACCGATCAGCGGAGCGATCTCCTTGATGTCCTGGTCGCCGCTGTTGGAGACGTTGAACTTGAAGCCGACCCAGCCGCTGCCGGCGACGATCGTCTCGGGCAGGCCGGAGAGGCCGCTCGTGAGATCGGCGCTCAGCTCGCTGAGGTCGTTGCCGTCCTCGTCGACGCACAGGTCGGACTCGCCCTCCTGCGAGGGGGTCTCGTCCTCGGCGGGGTCGGTGGTCGTGTCCCCCGGCTTGGTGCCCTCTTCGCCGGCTCCGGTGCCGTCCTCACCGGGGGTGTTCTCGCCGGTGGTGTTCTCCTCACCGGTGGTGTTCCCGCTCTCCTCGCCGGTGGTGTCCTCCCCGCCGGTGGTGTTCGTGTTCTCCTCGCCGGTGGTGCCGTTCTGCTCCTCGGTGGAGGTGCCGTCGTTGTTCTCGCCGGAGGACCAGAACAGCACCTCCGGCGAGAACAACGACG